>CALKUG010000114.1 GCA_937996765.1 uncultured Ignavibacteria bacterium | reverse complement strand
TGAGGTGGTTGGTAAAAGGTTGAGGAAAATGCGGGTTAATATAGAATATTTAAGCAGGGCAGCCCACAAGAATCACAACTAAAAATTATCATACATTGATAGAGTTTTACCGGTACTTAGGATTTAAGTTTGGTAGAGTTAAATAAAAACCGAGGGAAAATGAGATTCATATTAGAATTGGAATCCGTTTACGGAAGAGAATTAGGATATAATTATCAGTATCCGCTTTCAGCAGCGATTTATAAAATGTTACGGCTCTCCTCAAAGGAGTTCAGTGAGTCGTTGCATGATACGGGATATCAACTACATTCAAAAACGTATAAACTTTTCACCTTTGCTTTAGATATTCCAAAAGCAAAACCAACACGCAGTGGCATCTTTATGCCCACACGCAAAGCATATCTAACAGTTAGCGCAGCCGACGAAGGAATGTTTATGGAGCATTTCCTAAATGGGGCTGTTGTATCAACCGCATTTGAAATTCACACCGAAACAGGATTCGTAAAATTCCAAGTCAATGGGCTAACTGCCGAAGGTACCCCAGAGTTCAAGACTAACGAGCATTTCAGATTAATGTCACCCTTAGTTCTTTCCAAAAGGATTGAATTCCAAGGAAGAGAAAGCCAGTATTATCTGCGCCCCGAAGACACTGAAGAAATCAACAGAATACTACAACAAAACTTGATGAATAAATATCAAGTTGTGCATGGCAAAGAGTTTAAACCAACCGTTGATTTAAAGCTTGTCTGGGATGAAGAATACCTCAATAGAAATAAACGCATCACAAAAAAAATTACAATCCCAGCAAACAACAACAATATCGAAATAATAGGAACACAAGCACCTTTCACAATTACCGCCGACCCCGAATTATTAGAAATCGGATATGATTGCGGTTTTGGTGAGAAAAATAGCATGGGCTTTGGATTAGTGAAATTAGTTAGAAAGCAAAAAACAGATGTTGAATGAAATTTTAAAACTTGCAAATAAACTCACTGATGATTTTTATATCTCGAAAAGCATCACTGATGAGGGGCTTTATATAGTCGTTCCTATGGATGGCCTTGAGCCGAATTCGGAGGGCATGAAATTCGGATTAGTAGTTAAGAAACAACCGATGCCAGAATTTCTTTCTGAAAATAATATAGCCCGCCTTACTTATCTTAGCTCTTACATAGATATGAATAAATGTCTGGATATGGGCCAGATTGAAGGAACAACCGGCAAAAAGATTCATGGAACAAATGGTTATTCTCTAATCTTTAAACTCTCGAGCTTGAAAACTGTTGAGAAGAGATTATCTGCTTTTTATACTACTACGTCAGCATTGCTACCAATCGAAGGGTATCATGAACAAAAGGAAGCTATTGCAAATATTCAAAAGTTTGTGAGTAGTGTTTTGATTCCAAGAATCATGGCATCTTCAGAAATGGCAAAATTAACGGAAGATTCTAAGAATTCAGAAAAAAGCTATATTAAAATATTTTTTATGGTTGATACTGAATGGTACGAAGATGCACATAAATTTTACTTAGAAAAAAATCTATT
>CALKUG010000113.1 GCA_937996765.1 uncultured Ignavibacteria bacterium | reverse complement strand
TCCCCGGGGACATTTAAAAGCAGTTCGGAATTAGAGCACTTAGGATACAGTCCTCAGTTAGTACAGATCTATGTAAAATCGGGTTGGTTGCATCCTGTTTCTCACGGTGTTTACGCCTTAGCAAACAGCAAAACGGATTGGCAAAGTTATGTTCAATTGCTCTGCTCAACAACTGATGCCCAATTGCATGTTGGGGGGTTGACCGCTTTAGAATTGCAGGGGAAAGCTCATTATATAAGATTTAATCAAAACACCATAGAGTTGTTTGCAAAAGAGGGCTTTCGAAAACCAAGTATCAAAAAAAAAATCTCGGATAAGAGATTAGTGTTTTACACTACTAATAAAATTGATTTTGGACTCCCAAAATCAATTGTTAAATTTCAATCTGATGGGCTTGTTTTCCCTTGCTCATCACCGGAATTGGCAATTCTTGAATTCTTCTATCTAATGCCACGTATCCATTCTTTTGAAGAAGCATATTATCTTGTAGAATCGTTGCCCGCGCTTCGTCCCAAACTACTTAATGCGCTTTTAAGTCGCGTAGAAAGCGTTAAAGTAACACGGGCTTTTTTGTACATAGCGAGAACCGTTAATCATACATGGTACGAAGAACTTGATGTTATGCAAATGAACTTGGGAAAAGGGAAGCGCTCACTTGTATCAGGCGGTAAATATGACTCGGAATTTAGAATAACAGTACCGGCGGAAAATTATGAATGAGCAGTTCGTGAGGCAAACACAACTTGTGGGCGAGGTTTTAGGAGTATTAAACCAATTTCCTCAATTCGCCCTAAAAGGTGGAACGGCGATAAATTTATTTTTTCAGAATCTGCCCCGGCTTTCGGTAGATATTGACCTGGTTTATGTTCCGATTACCCCTCGTGAAGAGGCCTTAGCTGATATTACAGTCTCATTAAATAATCTATCACAGCTATTAGAAACTAAAGGATACTCAACAATAGCAAAAAATAAAAATGAACAATCAAGGGTTTCCACACTTTATGTTCAGTCTCGAAATACAATGGTAAAGGTTGAAGTAAATACCATTTTTAGGGGAGCTGTTT
Organism: uncultured Ignavibacteria bacterium; assembly: GCA_937996765.1. GTDB lineage: Bacteria > Bacteroidota > Ignavibacteria > Ignavibacteriales > Ignavibacteriaceae > CALKUG01. Next base: position 605 of record CALKUG010000113.1, on the reverse strand, counting down.
TGCCAACTGTGGTAAAGAGGATATGTTCACGTTTTGAAGATGAGTTCGGTATTTCTACTAATATGCAACTTTTAGCATTTGATGAAGTTTATGCCGGCAAGTTTTGTGCAGCTTTAGACAGACAGCATCCGCGTGATTTGTATGATGTTCATAATTTTTTTCAAATATCAGAAATTTCTACCACAACGTTTGAAGTGTTTTTAATTTATCTTTTGGGGCATAATCGGCCTCCGCATGAATTGCTTAATCCACAAATTAAGCAAATTAACAATAGTCTTTTAAGGGGAATGACCGCAGAGCCTATTTCAGAAGAACAACTCATGAATTCAATAATCATGCTGAAAAAAAGTTTACTTAATAGCTTTACTTCTTCCCATAAAGAATTTATTCTTAAGTTTTTTAATGGTGCTACTCCACCAAAAAGTCAGCTTTTTGAAAACTATTCGTTGTTACCTGCTATACAGTGGAAGCTATTAAATCTTAAAAACATGGATGATGGGAAGCGACGTCTTCAGGTGAAGCTTTTAGAGGAAGTTTTAAAGTAAATTCATTAGTTTAATCTACCGCAAGAATATATATAAATCCTATATATTCTCGCAGTAAAA
>CALKUG010000112.1 GCA_937996765.1 uncultured Ignavibacteria bacterium | reverse complement strand
CAACGGTAAAATCTGCTCCACCAATACTAAACGCACCGTTACTTAAAATAACATGGTCGTTGTCCTTGTTAAAGTGCAAAGCTCCGCCTTGACCAAGAGTCGTAGAGGTTAGGAAAAATGTAAATAATAAGTATAAGAACAAGTACCGAGTAATATATGTTTTCATAATAAATCCATAAAATGATTAAAAATAAGTAGTTGATTAAACCCCCCTTAAATCTGAACAAAATTATTAAATTTTGGTTCCACACTTAAAAATTATTTGGAGTAAATGTGTTATGAATAAAGTTTACATCGCAACGAGTTTGGATGGTTTTATTGCCGATGAAGAGGGAAAGTTAGATTGGCTTATTGGATTCCCAAATCCCGAGAATACTGATTACGGTTATGAGGAGTTTATGAACACAGTTGATGCCATAATTATGGGTAGGGGTACATTTGATACAGTAAAGGATTTTACCCCGTGGCCTTACGATAAACCTGTGTTTGTTCTCTCTGATACACTTAAATCAATACCTGAAGAATTGATGGGAAAAGTTCACCTTATTTCCGGTTCCCCAAATGAAATAACCGCTCAAGTAATTGCAATGGGTTATCAGAATCTCTATATTGATGGTGGTAAAACCATTCAGCGATTTTTTGGGGAGAGTCTTATTGATGAACTCACAGTTTCCAAAATCCCTGTTCTGCTGGGTGGAGGGATTCCTTTGTTTGCAGAATTGAGCACTCCAATTCAATTAACTCATAAAAAAACGGAAGTATTTTCAAACGGAGTGATTAAATCAATCTATATTAGGTAGGTGTTTGTCAAATCTTTGGTTGAATGTGAAAACTACATTTTTAACTTTTCTGTTTACTGTAACGTTGAGTTTTGTATTCCTGAACACACTCTATGCGCAAAAGCAATTCCTAAAAGGTTGCGATGTATCTTTTGTGCAATCTGTTGAAAGAGCAGGGGGTGTGTTCAAGTTAAATGGGGATATAAAAGACCCTTTTTATATTTATGCAAACTCGGGAGTGAATACAGCACGCATTCGCATCTGGCACTCTCCCGCATCGGCCGTTGGCTCACTCCAAGAAACCTTGTTGCTCGCACAAAGAGCTAAATCCAAGGGGATGAAAATCTTTCTCGATATTCACTACTCTGATTCGTGGGCAGACCCCGCACATCAAACCCCTCCTAAAGCATGGCAATCACTTTCTTTTAGTGATTTAAAGGATAGTGTTGCTTCGTACACAAAACAAGTTCTGCAGGCACTAAAAGCGATAAATTGTTTTCCTGAAATAATTCAGATTGGCAACGAAGTAACTTGTGGAATGTTGTGGAACTACGGCAGGATTTGTGACGGTGAGAATTCACCACAACAATGGAAGCAATTTGGCGAGTTATTAGATACCGCAATTGTGGTGTATCGAAACGAAGCACCAAATAAAGATTCTGCAAATGTTGTTATACACATTGATAGAGGAGGCGACCCTGCAGGGGCAGTATGGTTTTTCGAAAATTTAAAAAAACAAAATGTTGATTTTGATATCATAGGACTCTCTTATTACCCCTGGTGGCACGGAAATCTTAATTCACTACAACGTACTCTCGATACACTTGTACAATTGTTTCCTCAAGAAATTCTCATTGCCGAAACTGCATACCCATTTTCATTAAATTGGTGCGATAATACCGGGAACATCGTTGGCTTGCAATCTCAACTTTTACCGGGCTACCCCGCTACCCCCGAAGGGCAGGTTAATTTTTTACAGAAAGTTTCTTCAATCTCGGCATCACTACCAAGCAACAGAGGGATTGGAGTTATCTATTGGGCACCCGATTGGATTTGTGCCACGGGAACTGAAACAGCCTGGGAGAATTTGGCGTTATTCGATTTTCAAGGCAATGCTTTAAAGGGGTTAACACAATGGAATACACAAACGAGCATAGAAGAAGTTGAAAATGCATTAGGTACAAAAATAGGATTTTACCCTAATCCATTTTTTGAGTCCACCACATTATTATTACCCGCAAATCTACAAGGAAAGATTTTATTAACTCTTTACTCGCTCACAGGTGAGAAGATGATAGAACTTCAAAATGAGCTCAATAATATTTCGGGAAATGCTGTTACTATAAACGGTTCACAGCTTTCATCGGGTGTTTATTTTGTTTCTGTACTATTGAACAACCAATTTTTGGGTTCTTACAAAATCATCAAACTATAAAAGATTATTGACTAATCTTCCTCCTCATCCTCAGATTCAGGGAATACAAAAGCTGCACGGTTTATTGCAGGGTAAGGCACGTCCAAACCTTTAACTGCATGCCAAATTATCATACTGAACTCATGGTCGGGGGCACGGTCAACCTGACTCAAATCTATTTCTTCACTTCTTTTTTGCCAGATGTTCTGTGCAATGTTCACTTCATCTAAATCAACATTTGATGGGATGTGTTCAAAGGGGGTAGTATCAGCTGTTGATGTAAAACATCTCCACATTGGCGTTGCCCCGGCATCGAATTGACTCATCGGGGTCATTCCCAAAATGAGTTCTATCGTTCGCAGCATAGAGGTTGTTGAATACATGGTGTGGTCAATAAATTTGCGTTTTACGTAACCTCCGGCTACATACGCTGTGCTACGATGGGCATCAACATGGTCGGGTCCGTTTTGTGCATCATCTTCAAGAATAAAAACCGCGGTTTCTTTCCAAATAGGTAATGTGCTAAGATATTCAATTAACAAACCCACCGCCAAATCGTTATCTGCTACGTGTGCAAAAGGAGTAGGACGTCCTTTTCGCAGGCCTTCTGTATGGTCGTTTATCAAATGAATGGTGCTTAGCTGTGGCACTCTTCCTATTGCGTACAATGAGTCAAAATCTCTTTTCCAAATACCAAATCGTGCAGTGTCACGAACAGATTCATCCCATCCCATTGAATAGGTGCAATAATTGTTTTCAAGAATTGGTAGCGAGGGCTTACCTGCATTTACAAATTCGCCGTAAGTTCTAAACGATACACCGTGGCGGAAACATAAGTCCCAGATATACTCTTTACTATCTGCTATATCTCTCAAACCTTCTGCATCGTAATCTCCACCTCTTCCACCGTAGCTTGTAGGCCAAGTTTTTTCAAGATAATCTGTTGCATAAGCACCCATACTCCAGTTGTGCCCATCGGCGCTTACTTCTGCTTCCACGTAAAAGTTATCGAGTAGTACAAAGTCACGGGCAAGTTTATGCTGATTTGGGGTGTAGTATTCTCCAAACAAAACAAGACTCGTATCGCCGTTTCCTTCAGGAATATCGCCCAACACTTGGTCGTATGTTCTATTCTCTTTAATTACATAGAAAACGTATTTGATAGGCGAGGGGTCTCCGACCTTTGATGGAATGGGGTTACCAACTTCGCCCTGGGTAACAATTTCTTTTTCCTTTGTGTAGGGAATGTTTCTGTAAATCATAGAGGTATATTCAGCAAGTTGGCTATCCGAAGGTACGTCAATAATGCTAAGTGTTCCCTTAAAAAGAGAACCAATGTATTGTTCATCTACTTTTGTAGTATCACTTTTTTGATAGATGGATTCTCCATCTTTGCGGGCAGGATTAGGTCCGTAAGGATTAGCCAATGACGAAAAACCTTTTCCGTTTGCCACAAGAATCTTATTGCCAACAATAGCAACTGATGTTGGGTACCAACCTGTGGGAATAAAACCTTCGCTGCTACTAAAGCCGGGTTTACCGACATCGTAAATACTTAAGGAGTTGTTATCTGCGTTTGCAATGTAGAGTGTTTTTTGATCGGTACTTAAAGCCAAACTATTAGGGGTGGAACCGTACAATGAATTTGGATAGAGAGCTGTGTTGAGAATTTCAATTACTCTCTTTTTATTCAGGTCAATTACCGATACCGTGTTATCGTTGGCGTTTGCAACAAACAGAAAATTACCATTTGCTGTTATTTCAATATCGTTAGGATGAGATCCAACTTTGATGGTATCTGTGAATTGCTTTTGCATGGTATTAAAAACAAGAAGTTTTCCACCACCCCAACACGAGACGTACAATTCCGGTTTTGTTGGTGAAAGCATACAAGTATATCCTTCACCAGCAAGGGGGTAAATACCTGAAACACTTTTAGTTTTTAAATCAACCACATATAGCGAGTTGTTTTCTTTTGTAGTCGCGTAGAGAAGATTTTTCTCTTCATCTATCGCAATGCCGGTTGGTGAGATTCGTACAGGCCAGGGTTCACCGAGTGCAAATGAATCAACTTGAGTCAAACCCGTTTCCGCAACGGAATATTTAACAATTCTATTGTCATTCCCACCTGAAGCATAGAGGTAACGACTATCTTTTGTAAAAACAAGTCCAAACCAAGCTTTGTCAATACGTTGGGTTTCGATGGTAGTAAACGTTGTTCCATCAATGAGTTGAATCGAGTGATCACTTACACCATTATTGGTTACCGCAATGTATTTGCCGGAAGGAGCTACTGCTATATTAAGCGGTAGGTCGCCTAAAGATATGCTGTTACCCACAGGACTTAAAAACCACCCGTTTGGTAGCTGCACTCTTTGGTTGGATTGTGCTGTGGTATCAGAAAACGAGAGTAGCACAAATGCTGTGAATAAAAAAAGATTAAATAGTTTCATCGTAACGCCTCTTGCAATAAAAACTAAACAAAGTTAGTAATTTTATTGCAAGGAGCACTACAGTTACCCCCATTTTTATATTATCTTACTTTAAAATCTGCATTTTGTTCACTATCACTTTACCTGAAGATGTAAGCGAGTAATAATACACACCACTTGGTAATTGCGAACCATCAAAGGTTACTTTATGATTCCCGGGCTCGAGGAAGGAGTCAACGAGGGTGCTTACTTCTTTGCCAAGAATGTTGTAAACTCTGAGATTTACTTTACCGGCAGACTCAACACTAAATTCAATAGTAGTGTTTGGATTAAAAGG
>CALKUG010000111.1 GCA_937996765.1 uncultured Ignavibacteria bacterium | reverse complement strand
CGAAAATTCCTACGACAAAAAGTAGAGCAATTATTATTACTTTTTTCATATTATTGTACGTTGACGAATTAAGTGCAAACTGTTTGTCAAATTAAGTGCAAAATCAATTATAACAAAATTCGGGGTGATATTAAGCATTTTAGGGTTGATGTTCTACCTTCCTGATAGGTTTTTTCTTCTTTCAATTTAATAAAGAAAAAACAATGAAAACAAAAGATATTCAAAGATTTAAGGAATATGTAACTATCTTGAAAGAAGTTTCTACTACTTTACTAAACGTAGCGTTGTTGTTGAAGCATCTAAATCTCTCTTAACTCCAATGCAAAAATAAAAAATACTTTTATAACTGTATTGTGAGAACATAGAGTAATTAACTCCGCGTACAGTTAGCTCGGTCATATTATTGGCAGTAATTACATTGCTTAATTGCTGCCACTTTCTAATTAGATATTGGTTTGTTGTCTCATGCTCACCTTCCGGGTAACTGACATTCCTATCTCGAACTGCGTAGATGTGATACCATTCACCGTTTTTTAAAGCCTGCATGTTATAGTAGGAATCATTTGCATAAAGTATAACATCTTGTGATATGGTAAGCTCATCTGCAGCGAAGTGATTCCCAACCTGCCAATTTTGGCTACTATCTATTAAGTTGTTAACCTTGAATAGTTGAAAGGATTGTGCTGTTTTCTTTGAGTATTCATTGAGAACTTCCAGTGGGTCTATAACTACAGTTGGACTTACTACTTCAAGTCCATGTAAAAATGGTAACCATCCGGTAAATCCACAATAAAGCCCTAAAGAAGCTGCTATTAAACGTAGTATTGAAGCTAAATCGGTTTGTCCATAGTTCTGAAAATATAAGGAATGTACATCAAGTAAGAGCTCATCGAGTGAAAAACTCTGCCGGACTGTTATATCCGAAATTTTATAGCCCATGAAAGTAAGAGGAGAATCTAAAATAAAGCTTGTGTGATCTGTCAAAAATGGATTAACAAGCTTAAATATGTCTAAAAGTACAGTAGGTAGCGGCAAAAAATTATTGATAACTAAATTGTAGTTAAATGGATTACTCGGATTACCTTCACTGTCAAAAAGCACAGTTTGATTAAGTTTATTAAAAGGAGGTCTAAAATCTATCTTTAGAATTTTTTCAGCTTTATTGAAGTCTATTGTCTCCATAACCATATTATACCGGAGGTTCTCTTCCGTTTGATTATTATAAGCAATAAGCATATCTAACGTCGGCTCTTCAATCAGTGTATCAGCGAATATGCTGTTATTGATTAAGTTATAAAGGTAAGATTCAGCATCATAAAAGGTAGGCATAAAAACTGCAGGATTGAGCATAAATTCAAGTGGTTTAATATCTAAATCCAATGTACCTAAGTTCTTTATATACAGTTTTTCGTTGTGTGCTTGGGCAGTAGTGTTGCTACCGACAATTTGAAATTTAAAAATAATAGAAACAGTGATCACACCGTAGCTCTGTTTAATCGCCGGGAATATTAACGTGTGCTGGATCATCTGTATTTATTGTCAATGGTGCTTATTAAATCAAAATTTTGCCTTAATGTTCTTAGATCAAGCTCCATCGAACCGCTAATATTAACAACCGGTTGCAAGAATGTAGTAGAGTTAAGACTACCACCACCAACGAAACCGCCGCTCGCGAAATGCGGTACATGTAAATTGGTGTTTATTGCTTGTAGTAACGGATAATATTTGCTTGTAGCCCTGGAATTAACTACAAATTCTCCATTACTAAGATAGGCAGGAATTGAATCACTGGTTCCCGTACCCGGCCCTTTAACTAACCCACCTTCTGCAAAGCCAAAGATACTACCGATTATGCCAAAAATACCACCTGAACCTACACTTGCCAAAGAGCTAACAATCCAGTTGAACGCCTGATCAGCTGCCATTTTAAGCATGGTGCTTGTAAATGAGGCAGCAACATTACTGAGCATATTTCTGAAGCTGGAGCCAATATCCCTGGTGCCCGATATTATATCTCCAAAAAAACCATCCATATTGTTACGCATAGATTCAATGGCCGTGAAACCTACAACATCAACTTCACGCCAAACTGCTATTAGTTGCTCTTTTTCTTTTGTAACTCTATCTATATCACCTTTCTCGGCAATTTCCTTTTCCTGTTGAGGTTGTTTTCTCTTTTTGTTCCTGGCTCGTTCAAATTCTAAGTTAAAAGGAATTTCGGTAGTTGTTAACAATCTATCCCGGGTATATTTTTGCTTTTCAGTTATTTCAGATAATTTTTCACGCACTGAAATTTCTTCCGCAGGTTCTAACTTGGTTTTAAGAAGTGAATCCAAATAGCTCTTGTATTCTTGCAGTGCGGTATGGATTTGCCGTCCATCCTCACGAAGTTCTAACAATCTAATATCATCATCTTTTTTACTTAGTTTATCTGATATTGTACTTTTATTAGAAGTTGTACCATTGCTTTGAACCGTTCCCGGTGCTTCTGGTGAAGAAGTAGAAATTTGCGAGTTTTCGATGTCTTTTTTTAATAATTGGGCTTTAAGCTCAGTCAGGGTACCAATCATTTGAGTACGATCTGCGGTGTCCATAAACCGCACCTGGGAGCCAAATGAATTATCATTTCTTGCGTAGGTGGTGGTTGTATCATTTGCAGCGTTCAGCAAAACATCTATATTTTCCAACCTTTCATTTACATTTCCTGTATAAACCGCTTTTTTTATATCATCAGTTATCCATGTATCTCCACCGAAAATATTTTTTGTTGGCTTAACAAGCTTATCTTCAACGGTTTTATTATACTCATCCCAAAACTTACGATTTGCCAACTCTTTTTGTGTTTGATTTAACTGGCTGAGTTTTGCGTTATACTCATCAGCGAGTCCGGTGTTTTTAATATATACTGCTTGTAGTGCTGTTTGGGCAGTGTTAAAATCAACAGTATTACTAATAAGATTAGGATGTATATTGTTTATTTCTTCCAAAATCTGCTTTAATTTTTCTTCAGCTTTTTTTCTTTCTTTGGAACCTGCGGTAGTTTTTTCATATACAGCATACATTTTTTGATAACTGTTTATTAGTTTATTCTCAGTTTCAAGGTTCTTCTTTTGTTGGTTTATATTCTCTTTTGTAGCTTCGGTGTTTTTAATTAGAGTTTCAGTTTGTTCGAGATTAGCTGCAGCTGCATCACGCCCGGAATTAGCAAACTTGCTTATAGCCGAGGCAGCTAATGCCAACACTGTAACGATGCCCATTATTGCAATACCTATAGGCGAGGTAAGCATAGCAATGTTCAACTTTAATAATCCTTCCTTAGCCGCCCAAAATACACCTGCAATAGCTAATCCAACTCCAGTTAAAACTTGTACAAAATTTCCAGATTTAATTCCATTATATAACTGTAATAAAGCGTTAATCACCGTAACAATAATATAAGGTGTTGCTCCCATACTGGAATTAAATAATATGAAAGCTGTAGCTAAAGAAGACATTGTTAATATTATACTTTTAACTGTTGCGCCAAAAATAGTTGCTGAATTATTTAACCATTCAAGGACATTTGATAAATAAGTAAAAATATTAATTAAAGGTGGCATTAATTCTTCAGTCAACATAAAAGTAAACCTTTCAAATACTACAGACAAATTATCTATTCTATCTGCATCATCCATTTTCTTGTTAACTGCGTTTTCATAGGTAATATTGGATGCTTCTATAATAGCTTGTAATCGAATCTGTTTCTGTGATTCCGCGTCGAGTTTTTCAAATGATGTACCTTGTGCAGCGGATAGTTCTTTAACTTTCTCTTCGTAGAAAGCTTTTTGTATTCCAAGTGCTTTTAAACCTTTAGAACTTCCTTCACTGGCTGCTATTATCTTAGTAAAACCCTCTTCTACACTTGTACCATATTTATCGGCCGCATCATCAGCTAATGAAAACAGTATTGTCTGATCTTTGATTGAAATACCTAAATCAGTTGCCTGGTTGCTTAATTTAATTAGATTACCGTCGCTTATTGAATTTGCAGTCGCTTTTTGAAAGTTATTTAGTTCTTCGGTTGTTCCTATAAAGTTATCTCTTAGTACCTTAAAACTTGAATAATCTTTGGTTTTTGATATGAAATAACCAAATATCTTATCTAAAGACTCTATTGACTGATTTAACTTTATAGCATGCTCGCCTAATGCGGTAAAAACACTTTGCCACCCTTTTTTTGGGGTGGCAGCGGCTTTAGATTCTTCAACTTTTTCAGTTACCTTTGCAACATTTTCTTCAAATTTGATAAAATCACCGCTTGCTGTGAATAGCCCTGCAGGTTTTTCGGCTGCAGTTTTAATCTGTTGTATAAACCCGGCAACAGAATTGAGTTTGGAAACAACTTCAGAAGTTTCTATTTTTAGGATAAGATTAATTGGATTCATAAATGTTAAAATCTTTCATCAATAATATTATGCTTAGGCCGGCTTGGTACTACTTACTAGTGCCAATGTATATTTTTTTGGGCTTTTGCTATTTATATACGTTGCTTCATTTTAACTATGACACGTTTTTCGGTGCACTGTTTTGTACAGTTATAATAATTTTTATACACGATTTCTTTTACAGAGTTTGGAAAAATAAGGTTTTCACCTCTTAATTAGCGCCCAATCATAGCTTAGTTTTGTTGCTACTTCTGCTATTTTTTTAACCGTCCAAGAATAAAATAATTCCCCATTCATTCCCATTATTAACTCTCTTTTTGTAATATCTCCCCCAGCCATAAAGTAAACCAAAGTTTCAATTGAATCTACCTCGGTAGTAATGAATTCTTCGGGATAGATTTTATTATGGGCTTTTATTCTTTCGGTGTATCGCTCGATTTCAATTGAGAGTCTGTTAATTTCTTGAATGTACTTTCTATCAATTGTTGTTTTGAGTAAAAAAAATCAGTAATAACCTCTAACAGAGTATCTTCCTCAATCTCATAAAGGTCAACTTCCACGGGGCAAACGAGTATCAAGTCAAGAAACTTTTTGATCAGATTTTGCTCAAAGAGTGATGTAACAACAACGGCTATTGTGCTAGTAATTTCCGTGTTGTTGGGTATGTTTATTTGTTTTAAAAGTTCATAAACTTTTTGCCAGTCACCTAATGTTAGTTTTTTTAATTTAACCTCTTTACCAGAGATTTTATAAACCTTGTTCGATTGTTCCATTTAAACTTCCGTTAAGTTTATTGTAAATAAATTCTTTAATTTCATGGTCTTGTTCAAGTTGTAATCTCTGAGTTAACAATGCTCTCTTCCCTGCGATAAAATTATCTTTGTTTAAATAGTAACCGAGGTCATAAGTACCCTTTTTCTCATCATCATTCCAGCTATAGGAAGATATTGATAGAAAGTTGCTATTGCCATAAATAGTATCGGTTTCCTTTGTGATACCTATTGGATTGCCAACCGGCGGTGGTGGAGGTGGCGGTACAGCTATGAAAGGATCCGGAACTATCAACCCGGTAAAAGCAACTGCACGTTGTATATCTATTTTGCCAAAGCCATTTTGTGGATGAAATATAGACATTTCACTACCGGTAATTCTGGAAACATAACGTGCTTCCCAAATGCTACAATTTCTCTTCGTTGCAATAAATGCAATCTTGCCGGCTATAAAGGCGTTGCTAAAACTGCTATAATCTTGTGCTTGCTCACCCGTAGGGTCAGGTGCGTAAAATTCAATGTTGTCGGCTGTTTCGTTTCCGGTATCGCCTGCTCCTGTAAGTACTGCTAATTGTGGGATAGACCCGGGGAATAATTCACCTAAACTGTTTGAACCCGTAGGGAAAAATGCAGTGGTAGTTGGGTACAAGGTAGTTAAATTAGGCAGTTGACTAACTGCCCCAACATAAGATTGTACCCAAATATCGGGTTGTTCAAAGGATACTTTTGCGAAATCCCAAATAGCACCATGGGTTACAATAACACCGGGGAATGGACCTTCACCACCGCTCTCATAACCCATTTTAAAGGATTCAAGTACCAGGTTAGCGTGTGAACCCTGTACTTGAAAATCTTGTGTATCTGTTATAATGATTTTCAATTATTATCCCACCGAATGGTGTATTCTAAGTCTATTTCAAATTCACCATCGTTATTGGTGTCAAAAGTTGCAATTTGAAAAGCAGTTGCGCCTTGCTGGAACATACGTGTTATTTTAACAATGGCACCATCATAAACCGCGACTCTTTTTTGTTTGAGTTGGGTTGCTTTCTTACCGGGTACGAAATCAAAGACCTCTACTTCATTTCCAAACAATTCATGAATTCTTGTTGAATCGGCATTCCTTTCCTTCACCATAAAATAACCACCGTTAGATGGGGACCACATTGTATCTAAGTGAATAATATCACCTACTTTTAAATAATTCCAGTATTGTGAATTATTTGTAGTTAACAAATAGCTAAAGGAATCACTTTCTGGCACTAAAGTTGCCGTGATGGGGACAAATAGAGTCGCATCATAATTTGTTTCTACCCCCTGACTCCTTTTTAGAATTTTCTTTCCATTGAGTTCAATGGAAAATGGCCGAGATAATATGTTAAAGTCATAGAACCTGATCATAAATTGGTTGGCCGCTAAAGAATTATATGAAATAACATCCCAATCATTGAATAGAGTACCATTATTATCAGAAGATAATTGATCAATCGATACATTACTAACAATTCCATTATCTATTGTTGCAAACAATTTCACATGGGTTTTAAGTATTGCAGCCTGTAAATAAGGTGTATCACTGTTATCAAATTCAAATACTTTGGTTAAACCTGCTTGATGACCTATTCGAGTAGTTTCATCAAAGCGAACTAATCCTGGGACATCACCGCCGAAATAAAAGAGCGCATCATCTCCAAGTCTTGTTAATGTAGTAAACGGCTTGAATATTAACGGTTTGTAAACACTTGGAAGCATTATTGTACTATTCATAAAGTTGTACAATCCCCGCTCCACGATTACTTCGGCAATCGTTGGGTCATCCAAAAGTACCTGAAGATTGTGGTCTCCAACAGTATTATCTTCAATGTGGAAATCATTTGGCAAGTATATTGTGCTGCCATCAGTTTTCTTTCCGATAAGAGGCAAACTTGATGAACTAACTACTATTCCCTTAAACCCGGTAGCTGTTCTAAGCTTTAATTCTTCCTCGTGTACAACAAGATCGCCTTCGCGGAGATCTTCTGCCGGAGGTAACAAGGTTGCACTGTAAACATTGCGCAGTGAAAGTGTTGTACCGGGTACAGGTGTTGTACCTTGTGCTGTTATTGTACCATTAAACAGTGCAAGAAACTTTTCTTCTTCAGGTGCTTTATGGTAAAGCAGATATTTGGCACCCGGTGTAATACGTGACAATAGTTGAGCTGCTATGTTGAGCGTAATACTTCCATTTGCCAATGTTAATGAAGCTTCACCATTTCTTATTGTAAGTGCAACACCATTTTTTGCATCTTTTAACACAAAAAGTATTTCATCCTCTGTGTTTATACTCGCTGAGGTAAATGAAACATTTTGGTTCAATGCAACGTTACTTAAATTCAAATTTTGCATAATTAAATCCTCTTATAAATGATGGTTTGCAACTAAATTGTTACCTGCAACAATGAGCTCTAACATATTAACAGGTATTGAACCGGTGAATTTTAGCGCTAATGTGTTTTCCTCTTCGGCAATTTTGCTATCACGCGCAAGAGCAAGTACACCTTGATCGAAGATATGTTTTTCTAAGTAGCCGGTTACCCCCTTAATTGAGAGCTCTACTTTAGGTGCCAATGATGTGAATTCATAAGCTTCTTTAAGTTTTTCTTTGGAAACATTCACCAATGTAACATTGAGTTCGTATGTGTAACGCTCTACCTTATCCATTTCGTACATGTTTTTTGTGCTCTTACCGGTAATCTTCAAAGAAAAATTCTTTTTGTTTACTTTCTCAAAAAACAAGCTATCATTAATTTTCAAATAGTCGAAACCAAAGCCATGGAACAGAGAGAGCTCTTCCGGTCGTTCGGCAAGTGCATTTTGTGGTGCTACAGAAAAAGCTTCAATGTCATCCACTTGCGCGTAATCCACTAAAGATTTGTGTTCTGTTTTGTCAAAAATTCTGCTTGCGGTAAGTTTAGTAAATACTTCACGGTCGTTGATGTTGTACTCGAAGTTGAATCCCAACATGTTACTGCCAAAATATCTAAAAACACCATCGTATTGCACAGGGCTAAATTTTTTTCTATCACCGATAATCTCCGCAGCTACATAACCGGATTCTGTTACTAAGTAATGAATCTTTGGAAGAATATTAACACCAACCTTTGAGATTTCTGCTTCAATGGAGTGTTTAACCATGTTTGGGATCTGTTGGCCGTTCGCAAGAGTAACCGTTTGATCTTCAATGGCAAAGCTGCTGCTTTTTCTGTTAGCCAGGTTGATTAAAGCCGATGGCTCACTTCCGGTTAAATAATCAGCTTCTAAGATTACGCCTCTTCTAATTCCCATGCTCATAATGCTTGTTCCTATTTAATGTAAAAAATTGCTACTAAAATTGCTGAAGCAGCTAAAGCTCCAACTTCAAAACTGTCATACCAAGGTTGCTCATTTACCGATTGACCGGATATAACTCCGTTACCTGGAAGAAAAACACTGTCAATTTGTGTGATATATATGGTGTCAGTTACAGTAATTATTTTGTCTTTTGATAACACATCAACTTGTATCTTTATTGAATCTATTGCCGGGTGTGTAGTTAATTGCAAACGTGTTTCAACCTCGCCAAATGCTATTGTTGTATCAATTATAGATCTTTCTGATGATTTTACAGGCTTTATAACCAATTGCGCACTTGATAACACAGGTACTTCCACAACAACAGTATCTGTTTTTGTTTCAATCACTGTTTGGCGCATGTTTTTATATACCTGCACTTCTTTTTGTGGGAAAAGGACGGTGCAAAGCAAAAAGCCGAGCACAAAGCCCAATACCAAAGAAAGCAAAGTATTTGTCATGCTTTTGCTCCGTCAAATAATTTTTTTTCTGCAGCCCTGCGCTTAACCAAACCCGGTAGCTCTTTTCCTTTGGCTTTTGTCCAGCGCATAAACTCTCCGGAGGCACCGGCAAAGTCGCCCTGGTTGATTTTTTTAAGCATAGTACTTTTTCTAAAATTTCCGCTTCCCACGTTAAACACAAAACTCACAAGCGCATCATACTGGGCTTGTGAAAGATTTTGTGTAACTAATACTTCTACGGTATCTTGCGCATGCCTTAAATCCATTTCCAAAAATTGTGTTGCACGCTCTTCAGTTACAGTATCATTTACGTTGACATCTAATGTATGGCCGTAACCTATGGTAAGCACACCGGCAGAGCAACGATAAGCCTTTGCGCGAAAACCTTCAAATTGTTTAATGAGTGAAATACCGGATTTGCTAATTGTCATTTTTAAAATCTCCGCCAAGTATGCCAATGAGAAAAACCGAAAAAGTAATAACGTTTAATTTTACTTCGTCCGGCACGGGCACAAATAAAGCAACCAATGCCACTATACCTGCGGCACTGGTATTAGGTGCTTTCACTATGCTGTTATAAATATTTTTTAATGATTTTTTCATTACTCAGTTCTCTGAATTAACTTTATTTCCATATCCTTCATCGCTTTAAGCATGTCCATTTGACCTTTAACAGTAATATTTTTTAACTCTTCAATTTGTTCACTTTGTTTGTGCAGTTGGCCATTAAAGCTGTTATGCTCTTTTTCGTTCTCATTTAAGCGTTCTTCGTGTTGCGCTAAAAGAATCTGAATTTTTGTAACCTTTTCATCGTTGCCTGTTATCTTATTGTAAGTGCGTGTAAGAAAGAAGCCAACCGAAGCGATTAGTAATCCTATAACCCACATAAAATCATCTTTTAGCTCTTTCATAACTATTGGGGCAGTGTAGCACTGCCCCTTAACCTCTATTATTTTAACTTAACGTTTGATGCCTGAAATTCTGTAGATAGCATTGAGCTTTTCTACTGTGGTGTTTAAGTTGAACGAGAAATGTGCAACACCTGCTACCGTACTTTCAACCTGATCAAAATCCTTGAATTGTAATCCTGAGTTGGTAGAGAAGCATACACCTTGATATTCTGCGTTACGGAGGACAAAAATGCTTGAGGTATTGGTCTCCGCACCCGAGTTCATACTGAATCCGAGCACGGCATCAGGCACTACTGCAATAGGGGTTCTATCAAAGACTGCTACCTGCTGGCCAAATGAATCAATTCCATCTGCCTGGGCATTTTGCCTACGTGCAATAGTGGTTAAGCGTGCTGCCATTGATTCACCTGCAACAATTAAGTTTGCCCCGGGAACCATAGCTTTAGCAAGTGAAATTTCTTCTACGAGTTGATTTTGGTCATCAACATCTGATAGTGAAAGGGTAAGGCGTTTGTTACGAGCTGCAAGCTCTGCATTCTCATAGCCGAGTAGGCCGTCTGTTTGGCCTGCTGCATCGGCATCTTTAATTATATTCAGCAAGCCGAGCATCTTATTAGAAGCTCCCGTGCCGGCAACCATATCGTTTTGCACTTCCACCATTATCTTGTCGCACAGAGAGTTGAGTTGGTTGTCGTAAAATGAATTAAGATTTGAAGGGTCAGGGTTAACGTTAAGATCGCTAAGCACTGCCTTATCAACGCTTATTTCGCGCGAGTACAAAGCCAGAGCTTTCAATAACTTGTTAGGTGCCTGGGCATCACGCACAGCAGGGCCGTTCAAAGCGCGTGCTGCACTGTTGGTAAATGTGCTCTTATCGGCATCATGGATGTACTGATAAGTGTTTTTTCTAAACTCCGCCATGCGGATGAAATTGTAAATTGGCAATAAAATGCTGAGAATTTTGGCGGCTTTTACATCAAGTCCGGCGCTGATTTGTGCGATATTCATTTTTTATCCTGTATTAAGTTTGCAATTAATGTGTAAAAATTCTTTTAGTTTTTTTGTCCGGTTTGCTGTATTCCGGCAAATTCAACTATCTTGTTGAATAAAGGGTTGCCGGTTACTGCCGGTGTTTGGTTATCTTTTTTATCACCACCAACAAACTCTTTTCTTGGCGGATTGGCTGCAACAAATTTTGAAAAATCTTCGGGGGCTTTTTCGGCCAGGCCAAGAAGCAGATCTTTTTGAGCTTCTGTAAAACGGCCTTCTTTTATTGCTTCGGCAACACTTTTTGCTGCGTTTTCTTTTAAAGCCCGGGTTTCGTTTTCCTTACGCTCGTTTTCTGCTTTTACCATTGAATTGTACATATACTCAAATTTTTCAGGATCAACTGAAAAAGCCGGAGGGGTTTGTTGTGTTCCCCCTCCGGTAGCAGCGGGCGAGCGATTAACCGAGGGATCGTTGTTGGATTGTGTATTGTTTTGATTGTTGTCAGAATTGCCGGTTTCTGCTTCCTTGGGGATTTCTTTTAGAGCTTCTTGTAACTGCTCATCATTAAGCCCAAGTTTTGCCAAATTTTCTTTTAATTTCTTTAGCCAGTTCATTTTACTCTCTGTTTTAAATTTCAATACAAACATACTAACCCCTATTTGCTCAAAGTTGCCGTCTGCGTATTCAACCATTTTTAGTTAAAAATCTGATATACTTTTCGTGAACTAATTATTAGGAAACGCATAGGAAACACACATGAGTTTTATAGACAAACAAATTCTTAAAAGTTTTTACCCGGAAGAATCCTTCTTAATAGGTGAAGCGGAGGGGTCGGCGGAATTGATTACTCAGATTGATACAATCATTAATTCTTATACCGGAATTAGCATACCGGCAACACCTGCAGTTGCACATCCGGTATTAAGAAATATTGCATGTCAACTTTTTGTTTGGTACAGCTCAGCGCGCACCGGCGTTAATGAAAAAGATTACCCACGCATTAAAGCCGGGTACGATAACGCAATGCAAATGCTAAGTCTGATTGCAAGCGGAGAGTTAAATGTTGGTGGTGCAACCGAGCCCACCGGTGCAACTTTCTCTATAACAAGCAATATAAAAGGGGCCTTATGAACAACCCCATTGATATTGCACAAGCAATAATTGACAGAATATTTGAAATCAAAGAGCGGATTGATATTAAGCAAGTAGTTTTTGCGGACGAAGATCTCAAGCCCGTGAGTTTGATACCCCCATTTTGTTTAGTCCTTATCGAACCCGGTGAAGGTGCTTATACGGTCGAATCCGGCCATGCATTTAATATCAGCTTTACCGTAAAAGTATTAATCCGTTTAGCCCAGGCAAAAACTGCCCTCGAGGCATATAAAGATGCTATGCACAAAGCTGTTATAGTTATTTCAAAATTAGTAGGCGAAGAGTACATTCTTAAAAATAGTGTTACACGGTTACAACAAACTTTAATACCCATTGAGGTACTCGAATTATCAAAACAGAGCACAACCCTGGTGCTGAATTTTACTTACAAAATAGATTACTTGAATGAAAACTAATATCGGATTACGGAAAAAGATTTTGAAGCTCTCGGCTGAAGGACTCGGTTACACCGAAATCGCCCAACAAACAGGTACAAGTTACTACCAGGTTTGGAATATTGTAAATGGGAGGGTAAAAACCAACTATTCAGAACGAAAAGATAAAGGTTATAACCGGAGCTCTGAGGAAGATACACCTATTACCTCTGCTGCTGAATTTGAAACAGTTGA
>CALKUG010000110.1 GCA_937996765.1 uncultured Ignavibacteria bacterium | reverse complement strand
TGAGGGAGTAAGTTTGTCCGTTTAGTTCATAAGTCTTCATTGTTGTTTAACCTCCGAGCATTGCAGCTCTGTTTAATGGATTTTGCATTGCGACTGTATGCATCAGTCGTTCATAGTTATTTGGGAAAAGTTTCTGAATCTTGGATGTGACCTTGTCAATGTTCACTTGGTCCCATTTGCCACCCCATACGTGCGTATAACCATACTCCTTGGTTCTGCTTTGGTTCATTGCAAATGGCTTAATACCTTTGCGATTTAGCAGGGTGGCCAGGACGTACTGTTCAAAAATGCAGGAGAACCACACCTGTTCGAATGGTTCTAATTTCTCGCGAACACTCATATAAGTTTCTGCCACAAGTAGTGCCTCTTCTGTGTACTCTTTAATAGTTGCGATATCTCTCCCCCCGAAGATACCGCAATTATAAGCATAGGGTGTTCCGGTTAGTATCTCGTTTAGCTCAGGAAAGGACTCAAGAACCTTTCCGGCCAGAACCGGGTAAAAGTCATGCGTCTTAAAACTCTCGGTGTGTTGGATTACAATTGGAGCTTGCTTTAATTCCTCAGATACTTTACCGAAAAAGAATACATCATAATCAATGTGGAGGAAGGGAGTTGTTTGTTGTGCGTAAGCATAAATCTTTCCGATAGCCCACAGATCAGTATGGTAATCAAGTTTATCTAAGCTGATGTTTACATTGGTGAATGGAAGATTATAGGGCGCCAATAATTGATACCCTTTCTTATCGGTCACCAATTCAACTTCATCAAAGTTACGTGCGGCCAAAGCCACAGATAAAAACCAGTAACGGGCGTAATGCCCGCTACTGATAGATTTATGAAGTTTACCATCGACCATTGGTTTAGTCCAAAAGGAAAAAACTGCTTTCATTTTAGTCTAACCTTAGTCTAAGTTTATCGCACCGTAGATTTGGTCGCCCGATGCACTACCGGTCTTGGAAGAACGGTACACACGCTTATCAGGTATATCCACCGGTGAAGGAGTGCCTGCTTGCCATACAGTTGGCCAGGTTCCTTGCCATGGATTAGGAGTAACCATTTCAACCAACTGCTGAACTCTCTTCTTGCCTTTAATCATGATTTTACTGTCACCTTGCTTATTGAAAGTAACATCGGCCGAGAAAAGAGCAACGAAGTTGACGATGTACAATTCCACATCGGGGATATATACAATCACTTTTTCGTTGTTGAATTTCTCGAACTCAAACATGTTGAAGAATTGAAGAGGTGTAATCTCAACCGTTACATCTAAACCTTTAGAGATAACATCCCCGGAGAGAAGTTCTTGCTCTATTGGTTCAGCAGTAATCTTTAGGCCGCTTTCACCAATGTGCCCAAAGTTCTTCAAATCGTTGTATTTAGTGTCACCGGAGTAGTAATTATCGAGAGTCTGGATAAAGACATCCTTTACTACTTGGTTAAGTAGCTTACCCCGGTCTTTTGTAATATTGATAATTTTTAATGCCATTGCTTTCCTCAGCTATTTGCTTTAAGAATTGGGGCGATTGCTCGCCCCGTGATTAATTGATTCTGAGATTACACGTAAGAAATGGTTGCGTTGAATACGGTTCCGTCTGCTTCTTTACCTTTTATTTTTAAGGTGTTGGCCACATCATCACGGTAGAATGCAATATCTCCGGGTTGGAGGTCTGCATCTACAGGAGCTGTCGCACTCGCCTTGTAAATAGGACGTGAGTTAACATAAGCACCAAGAGGTGATTTCAAC
>CALKUG010000109.1 GCA_937996765.1 uncultured Ignavibacteria bacterium | reverse complement strand
AGGTTGTCTATTTAGGCAACCTTTTTTGTTTTAAAACAACAAAGGGTAGCGAAACGCTACCCTTTGCAAAAGAATATTAAAGACCTATTCTATTTTAATAGTAATAATTTTTTTACAAGTGCTTTTGAACCCGATTCCAGCTTATAGAAATACACTCCTCCGCTAAGGTTGGTCGCTTCAAAATCAACACTATAGGTTCCCGAGGCTTGTACACCGTTTACTAATTGAGCTACTTCATTACCCAATACATCGTACACTGAAAGTTTAGTAACTCCAGCTTCTGCCAAAGTGTAACTAATAACCGTACTCGGATTAAAAGGATTGGGATAGTTTTGAGACAAAAAGAATTCTAAAGCCCGTGATGCGTCAACTTCTATTATATGGCTGTATACAAAATTACCATCCACATCCAATTGTTTCAGACGGTATTGCACTTTTCCAACAACGGAAGCATCTGCGAATGAATAGTTTTTTGTAGAATTACTGTTACCATTACCCTGTACAAATCCTATGGTTTCCCAACCTAAGGATTCTGAGTTAACGGATTTTTTTTCAACCTCAAAGCCATAGTTATCAATTTCGGTTGCCGTTTGCCATTTTAGTTGCACAGTTTCATTATTTACACTGGCACTAAAACTAACCAATTCAACTGGTAATGCACCTCCCGGCACTAAAACAGTTACCGGAGTTATATTATGAGCGTAATTGCTTCCCCCTTGCCCCGCCTGTCCGCTACCACCGGCACCCCAAGCATACACTAATCCATCAGCACTCATCGCCAAACTATGGTACCCACCAATACCTATATCCACTATTTTGTTGGCGGAATTATCGCCTAAATTTGCCGTTCCTGCATAACTTCCCTTGAGGACTTTGATTGGGGTATTTCTGTTGGTTGTTGTTCCATCCCCCAGTTGGCCATAGCCAATATTATTTCCCCAAGCATACACTGTTCCATCAGTAGTTAATGCCAAATTATAATTCGTGCCCACGGCAACTTTTGTAACTTTATTTGTAGGGTTATCACCTAAATAGGTAGTACCTGAATAAGCACCTTTAAGTACTTTAACTGGGGTGTAAGAAGTGACATTGGTTCCGTTTCCCAATTCTCCATAACTGTTTTCGCCCCAGGTATAGACCAAACCCGATTCGGAAATTACAATTACAATATAATCGGTAGCCGAAATACTTACAATTTTATCAGATGAGTTGTCTCCCAAATACGTGGTGCCCGAATATTCCCCCTTTGGAACTCTTATTGGAACTAAAGACGGATTTGAAGTGCTACTATTTCCTAATTGCCCTTGCCCATTATATCCCCAAACATAAACCATTCCCGATTGCGCTAATGCGATGGCCGTAGAATTTTCAGTGGATGTATGCTCTAAAGCAATAGCTATAATTTTATTTGAACCAATATCACCAAGGTAGTTTGTTCCAGGGTACTCGCCCTTTAGCACTCGGATGGGGGTGTAGCTGTTTGAGGTCGAGTTGTTCCCGAGAGCACCGTTTGAACCTTTTCCCCAGACATAAACAGAGCCATCTTGTGTTAGTGCAATTGAGTTATCATAGTTGGCATCTATTGCGATTACTTTGTTTAATGGATCATCTCCCAAATACGTAGTGCCGGGGTACTCACCCTTGAGAACTGCAACGGGCAGTGAAGTAGCGTTTGTTGAACCATCTCCTAATTGTCCTAAAGAATTAGATCCACACGAATACACTAACCCACTTTCGCTTAAGAATAAGGAATGAAGTCTTCCAGCTATTGCCATAACTATCTTATTACCGGGGTTATCACCCAGATAGGTTGTACCGGCGTATCCACCTTTTAATACCTGTTGCGGAGTATTTTGGTTAGAAGCATTGTTGATTCCAAGTTGCCCAGCAATATTATTACCAAAACACAAAACCGTACCATCAGTTTTAGTCAAAAAAGTAGAATTTCCTGAGCCAACACTGAGCTTCTGGCTATGCAGTGCAAACGATGAAATGAAAAACAAAACTATTAGTATTTGTAAGCGCATATTAAATTCCTTAAAGTTTAAGACGATTAAAAATTCTTGAATCATTATCTTAACATGAGAATTTGAACATTTGGTTCAAAAGAGAGCCAGATTTTTGAAATAATTTCTACTTTTTTCAGTCTATTAGTAAATTCTGCACATAAAAATTAATTTTGACTTCTCTTTTATTTTTTATTCAAATCAAGTATTTTTTCGGATGAA
>CALKUG010000108.1 GCA_937996765.1 uncultured Ignavibacteria bacterium | reverse complement strand
GACCAAATTTCCCGTCTTCCGGTTAAAGGTGTTCAGAATATTGCATCGCTCAATGCAGGTGTAGCTATTGCTGATGGTTCCGGTGGAGCAAGCGGTAACGCCAACTTAAACGTTCGCGGCGGCCGTGGAGGTGAGGTTCTTTATATTATCGATGGTGTACCTCAAAACGACATTTACACCGGCGGTAACTATGGTCAGGTTTCTAACTCTGCAATTGAGCAGCTTTCGTTCCAAATTGGTGGTTACGAAGCAAAATATGGTCAAGCTCAATCAGGTGTTATTAACGTAACAACAAAATCTGGTTCACCAAGCTATGCTTTTTATGCTGACGCTCTTTCATCTTCATTCACAGATGATTATGGATACAACCTTTATACCATGAACCTTAGCGGTCCATGGATACCTGGTCAAGGCGAGCACACATTCTTTTTCTCTGGTGAAAGAGGATGGAATAGTGATGATGACCCCAGAGCAGTTGGAATCTCTTTTGAATCTATAAACAAATCTGCCTCAACTCTACCTGATAATTCTTCGGGTATCTGGAGATTTACTGGTAGATCGTCACACAGATTTGGTGACTTTTCATTGCGTTTAGGTGCAAATGTTAATTCCCGTGAAGGTAGAAATTATACACATTCGTACTCAAAGCAAAACTCGTTGCATAACCCACGTTTTGAGCAATCAAACTTATCATTCAGTGGTCGTATTTCGCAAAACGTTTCTTCAAGCTCATTCTGGAACCTCAGTGTAGGTTACAAAATGTATGAAACAGAATCAGGCGACGGTTACTGGTTTGATAACGTTTTAGCATACGGCGATAGTGCATTAAATGCCGCAGTAGGTGTAACACTTCCTACAAATGGTGTTCGTGTTACATTTGATGAGTACGGTATTTTTGCAAAATATGGACGTGTAAGCAACGGTTACACTCGATATGCTAACAATACTATTAACGTAGATTTTGATTTTACTTCGCAGGTACAAAATCATTTATTTGAAATCGGTGGCGGTTTCTCACATAATGTGGTCCGTTCTTACGGAATTGCTCCTGTTGCGCTTGCATCAAATTCAATTCGTGTTCTTCCTTTGGCAGAACGCTATGCAAGACTTCAACCGGATGTATTTGGTTACGATATAACAGGAACCACGGAAACTTCAGCGGGCGACCAATATGAGCCAAAAGTTCCGATAACCGCATTTGCATATATTCAAGATCGTTTTGAGTTATCTGATATGGTAATAAATATAGGTGTTCGTATGGACTACCTCGATACCCAAGCAGATATTTTAAAGAATCCTGCACTTCCTTTTGCCTTTGGCGATCCTCTCAAATTTGATGATGCAGATTTTGTAACAAAAGATCCTGAAATTTATCTCTCTCCTCGTATAGGACTTGGATTTCCTGTTACTGAAAGCACAGTTTTTCATGCTCAGTACGGAAAATTCATTCAAAATCCACAATTAGATCAGCTATACACCTCCGTTTCTTCTCTTGAAGCATTGTTAAGTGATGCCAATTTAGGAGTGAACAGCGGATATGTTGAGAGTGAAGTTACAACACAGTACGAAGTTGGTTTCCGCCAAGCAATAGAAGATATAGCAGCACTTAATATTACTGCTTTCTACAAAAATACACAAGGACTTATCAACAGTACTCAGGTTCAATTTTCACGTCAAGAAGGCGGACAGGTATTCCAATATATCGCACCAACCAATACAGACTTTGGTACGATTAAAGGATTAGCTCTCTCCTTAGATGTAACACAAATTAGTTACTTTGGTATTTCAGCTGATTATACCTATTCTATTTCAGAAGGTACAGGTTCTTCAACAAGCAGTTCATTTACAGCGGCTTTTAGAAACAATTTTGGCGATGTACCAAAAGTTATTGCCCCGCTTGATTTCGACCAAAGACATACAGGAGTAATTAACCTTGATTTCTTTGTGCCAAAAGATGAATTAGGTTTGTTAGAATTAACAAATGCCAATTTGTTGTTCCGCTTTTCTTCGGGAAGGCCTTACACCCCTGTAGCTGAACAAGATTTAGTAGCAGGCTCGTCGAACTATGGCGACACAAAAGGTTATGTAAATTCAGCGTACGGGCCTAGTAATTTAAGAGTTGATTTCCGTATCGAAAAAACATTTGCTTTTGGCGATGCGTCAATCACCCCTTATGCAATTATTGAAAACCTCTTCGATTCCGATAATATAGTAAATGTTTATCGTTCAACAGGTGATCCTTACACTACCGGTTTCTTACAAACCGAAAAAGGAAGAAATACTGCTGAATCGAACTTTATTCGTACCGGAACACGCGGCTGGGAACAAGACTACGAAGCTCTCGAGAGAAATCCGTTTAATTTCGGTATTCCTCGCTTGATTAAAGTGGGTCTTAAAGTAAACTTCTCAAAGATATCATTCTAAGCGAAG
>CALKUG010000107.1 GCA_937996765.1 uncultured Ignavibacteria bacterium | reverse complement strand
AAAAACAACATTGATACTATAAACATTACCCCTACGGTTTCGGTAATGGGTGACGCAAGTGCTTTACGGCGATTGATTGCTACTAACAAGTCGAAGTAACTTTTATTCTCTTTTTTAAAACGCTCCATCTCGTATTCCTCAGTACCAAATGCTTTTACAATGCGCATAGCACTAAGAGTTTCATCGAGTATCTGAGTAACATCCGAAATTTTTTCTTGTGAACGAATACTTTTCCTTTTAATAGAATTTCCAATTTTACTGAGTACAAATCCCGTGAAAGGCATCATCAGTAAAATCAGCAGAGTTGCTTGCCAATCAAAAATAAAGAGTGTTACTAAGTAAATTATTATCTGAGGCGGATCGCGGAACAGGCTGTTAGTAACCGCAATCATTGATGCGTTTATAATAGTTACATCGTTGATAATCCTCGAGATCAGGTTTCCTTTTCTTTCTTCAGTGTAGTAACTTAAAGAAAGCTTATGAAAATGGGCATAGAGTTCATAGCGAATATCTAGGATAATCCCCTGCTCAACTTCAGCCATAAAGTAGGTTTGGAAGTAAGAAAAAACATTTTTTAGAAGGAAGGTAATCACCATAAACGCACTGATGTACAGTAGTAAATCGCCTCGGTCATATTGCTGCATCACGGAATACAGAAGCGCATTGAGATATTGTTTGAAAGTGAGGAAGTTAACCTCGGTTGGGAATACAACATTTGCAGGAACAGTATTAAACAAAACATCTATGATAGGCATTATCAATCCTACCGATATAATGTTAAAGAGCATAAACAGGAGCATAAAACTATTAGAAATAGTTAACGGACGAAGAAATCGTTTGAGGTATTTAAAGAAACGAAAAAATAGTTTCATATTACGAAAATGCCTTGAGATGTATGCTTTTAAGAATATCTAATCAGGAAATATAACTAATATTGGGATTTACAAGAACTTTTTACGTTCTTCAGGCGAGGGGAATCTGCACTCTTGTTTACCCCAAAGTTTATATCTGTTTTTGGCAACAATATTATAGACAGCATTGAGAAGTGAGATTGGAAAAATCTTTAGTAATACTGCTATTTTCCAAGGGTAACCCAGAGATGCTGCAATGGTTAACGCAGCTGCTGCTCGCTCGTAATACAATTCATCTTTCACCACAATAAAAGTATCCATAGATACGTAGTTGATAGAGTGCTTTTCCAAGAGCGATTTTGCAACATCACTTTGCAAAGCAGCAAAACGAAAAACATCATTGGGGTCACGGTCTAACAAGAAGTTTACCCAAAAGTTGCAAAACATACACTCTCCATCGAAGAGCACGATAGTATTTTGAGCGGTGTTATTGTTACTGGTGTTCATTGATTACAATCTTTACTAATTCAATACGAAGACTAGATGATCGTACAACGGTTGTTGTTACATTTCCTGAAACTATTACCTCACCCTGTTCAGGAATCTTCCCGGTAACTTCTAAAACAAATCCCGCAACTGTATTGTACTCACCTTTTGTAGGTAAAACTATACCGTATTTATTTTCCAAAGTGTCTAACTCAACTTTACCACTGAGTAAATAGGTATTGGGTCCCAGCTTTTTGCAAAGAGTATCATCAACATCATATTCATCTCGTATTTCACCAAATAGTTCTTCCACCAAATCCTCAGTAGTAACTAACCCTGCGGTTCCACCAAACTCATCTATCACAATTGCAATAGAAAGGCGTTTGGCAAGCAGTTCACGGAGCAACTCGATGCTTAACTTGGATTCGGGTACAAAGTAAGGGGTGCGCATAATTTGCGAAAGGAAAGCTGGTTTTTTAAACAAATCGAATGAATACACTACCCCTTTAATGTTGTCGAGATTTTCATCATAAACAACAAGCTTTGAGTAACCCGTTTCAAGAAAGTTTGCGACAACTTCTTCTATTGTTGAACTGATATCTACACCTGATATTTCGGTGCGAGGACGCATACTATCAGAAACTCTGCGATCACTGAACTCAAACACCCGTTGAATAATCTCAGAATCTTCTTTCTCCATGGTGCCTTCGAGTTCACTTTCTTTTATTAAAAGAGAAAGATCATCTCGTTGTGCTGAGAGTATTAGGCTTTCGCTGTCTTTATCCTTTGCTCCTGTAATTAATTTGGCAATGTTTGTTGCCAATTTACCTGCGGGATACAAAATAAAACTTATAACTCTCATAGGAGCGGCAACTACCAGGAAAAAGCCATTTGGCATTTCACTTGCTATGTATTTGGGAAGTACTTCTCCAAACAGCAGAATAACTAAAGTTGAAACCCAGAGAACCGTAAAGTCACCCCAACCAAATACTGAAGAAAGTAACACTGATGCGAGGGAAGCCAATCCAAAATTTGCCATGTTATTACCAATCAGTACCGATGAGAACAAACGATCGGGGTGCTGTGCAAAATGACGTGCTGATTTAGCTGCAAACCCACTATGCTTTGCTTTTACTTCGTACTTGAGCTTATTGGAGAGAATGTAAGAAATTTCTGTGGCAGAAAAATAGGCACTCATTCCAAGAAGCGGCAAAAAGATTAACAAATCACTTAACATTAATAAGCCTTCAATAATACTGTATCATCACCTGTTATGGTAAGAGTGCCTAACGATGTTTTGAAATAAAGCTTTAGTTTTACCGGCTTTTGTAAATTCAAATCTTCGATAGCAATTTCATCAGGTGAAGTAAAATTGTAAATCGCCTCGGTTTGCGACTCGAGCACCCCGC
>CALKUG010000106.1 GCA_937996765.1 uncultured Ignavibacteria bacterium | reverse complement strand
ATCTCGAGATAGATATCCGATTTGAGAACCACACCTGTAAATAAGAGAAAAGGAACTATTAAAACGAGTGCAAACCAAACTTTATTTCTTTTCATAATTGCTTTCTCTCTCGATAATCGTATCGGTAATAATCTTATGTATCGCATCAATGCTCATAGTGCCGTCAATCATAGTAACACGTTTTTCTTCTGAAGCAAGTTTTCGATAACCCTCCACAACGCGGTTATAAAAATTGGATTGGGTAACTTCAATACGGTCTAAATCCAATTGTTGCGAAAGTTTTCTGCGGTCGGCTTCTTCAACCGAAATGTCAATGTAGAAAGTAACCTCGGGCAGAGTTTCGCCAATGGTGAACTCGCTCAGTTTTTTGATAAACTCAACATTAATGCCCCTACCAAAACCTTGATACGCATAACTCGAATCGTGGAATCTATCCGAAATAACATAAATGCCATCGTTAAGCAAAGGACGAATATACTCCCTAACCAACTGTGCGCGTGCCGAGTAAAACAGTAGCAATTCCGTCTCCATATACATGTTACTGTTCTGTTTATCTAAAAGTATTGTGCGGATTTTCTCGCTTATTTCGGTACCCCCGGGTTCACGGAGAATTTTCACTTTTTTACCGCGTTTAACAAGCCATTCGTTTAACTTAATAACCTGTGTAGTTTTGCCGCAAAAATCAATACCTTCGAAGGTAATAAACATAATTGCCCTTTATTTACTGAAATTTTTTGATTGTGAAACGAATAGTCTGTGGCCTTGTTTCCACCAAGGTAACGTGATCGGGGAGAATAATGTTGGGCATCAAAACCCCAAGAGTATCAGTATAGATTATTTTGTAATCTATTTCAGAATAAAAATCTTTTTCAGTGAGTTTGCTCAGAATATTGATACCGCCACGTACGGTTACATCAACTTTTTCAGGGATTAGCACTACCGCCCTATCGGCTGGGATTCCCGTTACATTAATTTTAACACCTTCAATTCTTCTATCCACCACCTTTTGAACATCAAAATCTACTACAACAGTCTGAGGTGAAATATCAATACCTTGAACGGGTTCTAATTGGAGAGGAACCGATGTAAGCTCATTCAGCTCTCTATCATCATAGATTACCGTACGAAGCGATTTGAGATTAGCAAGTAATGAAGGTGTACCGATAACGGTAACAGAGTCGGGAGTAACCTTGGGTCTGCGCGCCAAACCGTAACCATCCTTAAACGTAACATCGGTTTGAACCTTAACAGGCACTTTAATTTTTTTAAGAAGTTCCGTGGTTATTTCGAACGAAGAAGGTTGAATATCTAAGATTTGCAGATTCCCCGTTAGCCATCCGTTTTCAGAAAGGTTTTCAACAGGACGAATAGTTTTTTTGCCCACAATACCCGACATAGAGATGTTAAACTGAAGGTCTCTGCCCGTATAAAGATTAAGAAGATTCCACCCCTTACCTTTAACCTTAACAGTCAGATTCTCGGGGAAGTTAACCGCAGCACCATGATTCCGTTCAAAAGAAACAAGTCGAACAGGAACTTCCACAACGGTATAATACTCACCCGAAAGAGTAACTGAAAACCAGAAAATCAGGGCGATAATAACCGATAAGATGATGATAGGAACTTTTTTCTTCATACTCTGAACTGTAATAAAGGCAAGACCAAGAAACTCACTTCCAAATTTACGACTTTTACCCGTAAGATTTTAGATAAATCATTAAAATTAGGTGAGAGGTCAGAGGACAGAGGAACTCAGCCCTCGGGACTTGGGGAAACAGAGACGTAAGAGTTAAGAGTTGAGAATTGAGAATTGAGTCCCGAATTTATTTGGGAGAGAATGGAGAATTTTTGGGACTCGGGGAAAACTACAAAATATAAATTGATTCACCGCTGCAAATACTTCATCCCGAATGAGCGTGTCCCGAATTTAATCATTCCCGTTAGGGAATGCATGTCTGTAGAAAAGGATTTAAAAAATTTCCGCATCCCGTAGTGGATGCAATGTTGTTTGGCGAAATTTAAAACATCATTGCATATCCCGACTTGTCGGGACAAGCTCTACGGCATGCGAACTGGGGGGATCATATTTTTTTCTACCAATATGCAACCCCCAACGGGGTAGCAACAGAAGCATTTTCATCACCAGGTGCCAAGTTTCAGTTCCCGAGTCTTGAGCACGACGAAGTCGGGCGAAATCCCGAATTTATTCGGGGCAGAGTCCATTCTGATTAAAAAGAATTAAGAATTAAAGTGTGCTAACAGTGTTGTTTTGTTGGCTTTGGAGATTTCTCTGCCTTTGATGGGGAAATTGGCTACAGTGCGGGCTAAATTACGGAGTTTAACTACGCTGAGTGAGCTTACGTCCTTGCCGTTGTGTATAATGGGGGTGTTGCTTACCTGGGTGGTTTGCTGTGGGGGTGTTTGGGGTTTGTTTGCCTCTAAAAGTCGAACGAGAGTTGCTCCATCCACGTCGGATTTTGCTTCTTCGTTTTCTCCTTGGCTAATTTTTTTTTTTGATTCTTCGTCGTCTGAAGAATGTTCATCTGTTGAGTCGTTATCGGTTGTGCTATCGCTACTTGCCGGTTGCTGCTCTGCTGCTGATTCCTCAACTACTTCTTGAGATTCTTCTTGGGGCTGTTCGTCCGCAATTGAATCATCGGGAACTGGTTCATCTTCAACCTGCTCAGGAACTTCCGACTCAATAACTTCTTCCGTAATCTCTGGTTCTGCTACAACAGGCTCGGGAACCACTTCTTCAATTATTTCCTCAAAAACAAGCTCGGGAATCTCTTCAGCTACAACAACGGGTTCAGGTTTCTGTTCTGCAACTTCAACCTTTTCTTCGGGTTTTGTAGCGGGCGTAGCCGACTCCATAATCTCAGGAAACAATGCTGCCATTTGTTCATCGGGTTGAGCTATTACGTGCTTGCTTACAAGCTGTCCGACTCGTTGTGCGG
>CALKUG010000105.1 GCA_937996765.1 uncultured Ignavibacteria bacterium | reverse complement strand
GAACAGTAGTTTAACAACACAATGAAATTTACCGATACACACTGCCATCTCTTTTCTGAGTATTTTAATGATATTCCGGATGTAATTCAGAGGGCAAAAGCTGAAGGGGTTTCGAAGATAATTGTTCCTGCAACCAACCTCACTAACGCAAAAGAAATAGTAGCCCTTACGGAAAACTACCATGATGTTTATTGTGCTGTTGGCATTCACCCCCATGATACAGCGCAGTGGAGTGGAACTGAAATTAATGAAATTCGTAAACTTGCACAGCACACCAAAGCAATTGCTATTGGCGAAATTGGTTTGGATTACTACTACGATTTTTCCCCTCGCGACAAACAAATTACAGCATTCCGTGAACAACTCAATTTAGCGATTGAACTTAACCTTCCTGTAATCCTTCATAATCGCGACAGTGATGCTGATATGATGAGTATTGTTGAAGAATTTACTCACAAAGGATTAAAAGCCCATCTTCATTGTTTTAATGGAAGTGTAAACGATGCCCTCTCTTATGTAAGATTAGGACACTTCATTTCCTTTACGGGAAACATAACATTTAAGAAAGCCGAAGAGCTCAGAGAAGTTGCTAAAGTGGTTTCGCTTGAGCATCTGCTGCTTGAGACCGACTCACCATACATGACACCCCAACCGTTCCGTGGTAAACGAAATGAACCCCAAAACATTCCATTGGTAGCAGAAAAATTAGCTGAAATACATGGTGTGAGTATTGAGGATATTGCTCGTATTACTGAGCTGAACACTTGGCGTTTTTATGGGATTGGCGAAGAACCAAAGTCGAAGATTACTTATCAAATTGGGCAATCTTTATATGTGAATGTTACAAACAGATGTAACGCAGATTGTATTTTTTGCGGACGTAAAGAACAGCCGTATATTCATGGCTACAACTTAAGGTTAGCAAAAAAAGATGAGCCATCTGTAGAAGATTATATACGAGAAATAGGAGAGCCAAATCAGTACAAGGATGTAGTATTTTGCGGATATGGTGAACCAACAATTCGTTTAGATATTATAACCGAACTTGCACGAAGAATTAGAGCTGCAGGCGGTAAAACACGATTAAATACAAACGGACACGGTAATATTATAAACAAAAGAGATATAACGAGTGATTTGGCCGAAACCATGGATCTTATTTCTGTGAGTTTGAATAGTTCCGATGCCGAGAGTTATGCAAAAATTATGAGAATCTCGCCCGATATGTATGGGGAAATGCTCGACTTCGCAAAACTATTGAAAGCAAAGGGTGGAAATGTGGTGTTGTCTATTGTGAGTAGTGTTCCAACCGAACTTGAGAAATGTCGTGAGATTGCCTCGGAGATAGGCGTCCCACTCCGTGAACGCCCATATTTTTAATTACTTCGATCAATTAG
>CALKUG010000104.1 GCA_937996765.1 uncultured Ignavibacteria bacterium | reverse complement strand
CTCGCCACTAACCGTCTTAAAAGTAAATATACGGGATTTAACCTGAGTACCATAGAGGGTTTGGACAATCCAATAGTATTGGGTATCGTACTTCAGATTGGATACTGTATAGGTAGTATCGTCATATACCATGTAGGATTTGGATTGAGGGAAATAGAAAGTGGTGTCGGTACTGACCTTTAAATAGTAGTCGTTGAAACCACTATCCACCTTACTCCACACAAATTTAATAGTGTAGTGCATGTTTTTGGAGCTATCAGCAGGAGCGTACAATACAATAGCCGACTGCGCTTTCAATGCAGAGGAAGACATAACGATTAAAACCAAAACCCAAAGCAGAGTACTTCTTTTCATAATTCACCCGTATTTTTTGTGTTCGATAAATGCTTTATGCAATAACCAGCTTAAAACTAATGACTTATTTAGTAAATGTCAACCGCATAAATATGCGGTATCGGGAAAATATTCACTATATCAAAAATCGTGCTAAAAATTGTATATGTCTGTTATAGTTAGTATTATAAGGGTGTTGTTTGTTTAATTTCTCATTAATTGCATCAGGTTATGGGCACCAAAGAAACATTTATTTTAGTTGATAAACAGTTAGTGCAAGAGCGCATTTACAGCGTACAATTTGCGTGCGATCTTGAAAAATGCAAGGGTGCTTGTTGTACCTTGGAAAGCGAATGGGGAGCCCCTCTTCTGAGTGAGGAGTTACAATCCATCACCGAAATTCTTGAAAAAGTGAAGCCCTATATCCCTGAAAAAAGTTGGAATATCATTTCAGAATTAGGATTTTACGAAGAAAAGGAATCTGAGTTCTTTACACGCAGCGTTGAAAACAAAGACTGTGTTTTTGTGTATTACGAAGGCGATGTTGCTAAATGTGCTATCGAAAGGGCTTACTTCGATGGTAAAGTTGATTTCAGAAAACCTATTTCGTGTCACCTTTTCCCTATACGCATCTCCGATTTTGGTGGCGATATTTTAAGATTCGAGTACTTCGATACTTGCGCCCCCGCTTTAGAACTTGGCAAAAAAGAAAACATAAAACTTTCGGATTATTTGAAGGATTCCCTCATCCGGAAATACGGCGAACAATGGTACGATGAATTTAAGTTAAGTGCAGGTGTTTAGTATGCTTTCTATTTCTCAAAAATTATCCTTATCTCAAAAACTTTCCCCTCAGCAAATTCAGTTTCAAAAACTGCTACAGCTTAATACCATTGCTTTGGAGCAGCGCATCAAAACTGAATTAGAACTGAACCCTATACTCGAAGAAGAACTGGATATTAAAGAAGCCGATGATGAGCGTGATGAATTTTCAGACTCCGCAGATGACTTCGACGACGATAGAGATACCGATGATTTAGCCGATGAAACCGTTGTAAGCCATCAGGATGAATTTGAACGTGAAGAACTGACATCTGATGACTCCTACTACTCCGACCCCTCATACGAGTCTTACGATGGCGAAAACGACCGTCTCGCACCCTTTAGTGCCTCACGTGAATCATTAAGCGAGCATCTGCTTAATCAGTTGTATTTGCTCGATCTTTCGGATGAACTCACCACAGTTGGCGAGGAAATTATCGGAAATCTTGATGATGACGGCTATCTCAAAATTGACCTTGAAACCATTGTTGATGATATTGAATTATTCAAACACAGCAAAGTAACGTTAGAACAAGCCGAGCACATTCTAAAAGAGATTCAAAAATTCGACCCCATAGGAATTGGCTCCCGTGATTTACGCGAGTGCCTCTTGGTACAGCTTGAACACTCATCCTACGACCACTACTACTCATTCTTGGCAAAAGAGTTACTAAAAAATTATTTCGACGATTTTGTTCACAAACGTTTTGATGGCTTGATGAACAAGCTCAACGTAACCAACGAAACGCTTCGCTCGGTATTAGATGTTATTCAACGTTTAAACCCCAAGCCCGGTGAGGGTAGTCGTTCTGAAGATGGCGCAAATCAGATAACGCCCGATTTTATTGTTGAAAAAGAACCCGATGGCGGATTTTCGATAACACTTAACGATCGCTCAATGCCTTCGGTTACCATCAATAAAACGTATCTCGATATGCTCAACGAGGGCAAAGGCAAACGCAAAGCACCGCCTGTTGAAAAAACCGCCCATAAATTTTTACGCGAAAAATTTGAATCGGCTAAATGGTTTATAGCTTGCATAGAGCAACGTCGCGAAACCTTAATGAAGGTGATGCGTGCAATAGTCGAAAAACAAAATCTGTTCTTCGATAAGGGTCCCAAATTCCTTAAACCCATGATCTACAAGGATATCGCCGAAGAAATTCAAATGGATATTTCCACTATATCCCGCGTAGTCAACGGCAAGTTTGTTCAGAGTCCAAAAGGTATTCACGAACTAAAATATTTCTTTAGCGAGGGATTGGCAACCGACTCAGGTGAAGAAGTAG
>CALKUG010000103.1 GCA_937996765.1 uncultured Ignavibacteria bacterium | reverse complement strand
ATTACTTTTTACTTTGCCGTTGTTATTTACGGGTTGCGATGATACCATAACCAATAACGACATCGAAAATTTGGTATTCCCGGATAAAGATGTCAGTTTCTCAAAACATGTATTTCCTGTTTTTCAGGGGAGATGTGCATTTTCAGGGTGTCATGGTAATATTGCACCTGCTAACGGATTGGATCTAACAACTCATTCTGGTGTTACCTTTGATCAGTTAATAGTTTTTCCGGGCTCTGCTCGAGATTCGCGTCTCGCTTGGGCGATTGATGGAACCGGTCCAATTCTTATGCCTCCAAACGGATTTAGAGGACTCAGTAAAAATCAAATTGACGGAATTAAACGTTGGATTGATGAGGGAGCAAAAAACAATTAACGTATCAGAAGAAGTAATGAGGAAATCACTACCAAAACTAATATCAAATTGTTAAAATGAAGAGCCGAAAATCGAACAAACAATTGTTTACCAACAAATATTCCTAAAAGGGCGGGAAGCGAAGTTGCTAAAAACAGATTAAAAACAGAGGGGGTAATCATAGAGAGTGAAAAATGGGAAACTGCAGTAACAGCCGAAGAAACAAAAAACAACCCTGCCAAAAATGATTTGAATGCCAATGGCTTTGTTCCAATTGCATGCAAGTAAAGAACAGTTAAGGGCCCGTTTGTATTAAATGCGCCTCCTAAAAATCCCGATACAGTTCCAACCACAAAACCGAGCCATTTTGGAAGAATTCTCGGTTTAACCGAACCTACAAGCGATAACAAAGAAAGTGTAATAAGAACGATGGCAAGGATAAT
The DNA here is from genome assembly GCA_937996765.1 of uncultured Ignavibacteria bacterium. GTDB lineage: Bacteria > Bacteroidota > Ignavibacteria > Ignavibacteriales > Ignavibacteriaceae > CALKUG01. The sequence continues at coordinate 421 of CALKUG010000103.1, read as the reverse complement.
TTTTACTACTGAGCCATCCATAATGCTCAGAAAGTAAGTGCCAAAGGGAATCCCAAGTATCATACCGATAAAAAGCAGTATATATTCTCGAATTTTAAAGCTTTTACGGTATTCGAAGAATAAAAATCCGTTAAGCAAAACACCAAAGAGTGAACCTGCAGATATTGCTGTTTTTACGTCAATAAAAAGTGAGATGATGGGAAGTGAAAGAAGCATAAATCCAAACCCCACATATCCCTGAACTATTGCCCCAAGGAAATAGATAAACGATAACAAAATCAGCAATGAAATGGAAAACTCATTCATCAGAGATAAGGTGAGAGAATTTCGATTATTTGGTCAAACTCGATTAAAAAAGCATCATGACCGTGAGCACTCTCAATTTCTTGATATTCTGCATGAGGTATAAGTTTTGCTATTA
>CALKUG010000102.1 GCA_937996765.1 uncultured Ignavibacteria bacterium | reverse complement strand
TCGCCCGAAGCAACTTGCTTTAATGCTTGGCTTGTTTGCATTAACGGTTCAACAATAGTATCGAATAGCATATTAAACCCATTGATAATATCGTAGAATCCACCTGAGAATTTTTTTGTATCGCCACGAACGGAGAGGTCGCCTGCATTTGCAGAATTGATGAGCGATTTACTTTCGTTGATAACGTTTTTAAGAGAATTAGACATTCTGTTCAACGCAGGTGTAAGCATATCGCCCGCATCAGCAGGTTCAACATACACATTCGCATCACCTGCGGCAACTTTATCCAAATCACGGGCAAAACCCTCGAGCTTATCTGTAAATGCATCTATCATAACAGCCATATCAGCAATTTCATCTTTACCTTCAATTCCTGATCGAGATTTCAGATGTCCGTGTGTTAATTCTTTAATAATTTCTTGAAGTTTAATTATTGGTTTTGAAATCATGTTTGCAGTAGTTGTACTCACAAATATGCCAACAAGCAAAGCAATAATAGAAGCTATAATCAAAGCAAAATTCAATTCGCCAACAACTACGTCAGCTTTCTCAAGTTCGGCAAAAGAAGTCTTGTTTACTTCGGCGAGGATACCGTTTATTTTTCCTTGTGCTACTTGAATTACTGTTTCCATTTCTCCATCAATGTATATTTCACCTAAAGAATCTTCATTTGCGAGAGCATAAGATTCAAGTTGCGAAAGCGCCGGTAGAGTTTTTTCTTTACGATATACAACAAGATCTGCAATTGCGACTTTAATTTTTTCATCTATATCAAGCGATGACAATGAATCCAAGTTTGCGTTAATTTCGGAGGATATCTTTTTTCTTTTTTCTACGATAGTTTTAATTTTCTCAGGATCATCAGCTCTTACATAATCTCGATAAACTGTAGGTAACCAGTTCCATCTATCAATTATGTTATTAGAATAGATCTGTGCTTCAGAATACTTTAAATTATTCTTTGCGATTATATCTAACTCCTTTACACCGAAATAGGAGTATATTACGAGTAAAAGAGTAATAGCAATAGTTATACCGAATCCTGTGTACAGCTTTTGCTTTATCGAAAGATCGTTAAGAAACTTAAGCATTGAAAACCTCAACCTGAGTTATTAGAAAATAAAATTAATTTAAGCAAATGATATCTTACCTTTTCTCAAGTCGTCTAAACCAAAAAAAGTAGAGGAAAACTGTAAGGCCACTTAACAATGCAAATAGTATTGCAAGGTAATCCCATCGTTTTAATATAACAACCATAAGAGTTAAAAAGAGAACTAATTGCCAAGGAATGGCAATAAATGTTGAGATAATATCTAATCTATTCTCTTTTTTGATTACCTCATACTGAGATTTTTCGAGTCCTTTAGTAATTGGACCCCAAAACCCAAAGGGGCGAGTTATATTGTAAAATTTTATTAGTGCATCCATGGGAGTAGGAGGAGTAAGTAGTGTAACCACTATTGTGCCAAACAGCGAACAACCAACAACAATTAAAAATGCATAATATTCAGGAGCTTGTGGTGCAATCAACTTTTGCAAAAATGCCGATACCATGCCAAACAAAATACCTCCTGCAAAACCATAGCCGTTCAATCGCCACCAGTACCAACGAATAAAGAGTGGAACAATAAGTCCTGAGCCCAATCCCATCGTTAACCACCCCCAGATATCGTTTATACTTCCAATGCTCTGGGTAAGAGCCAAACCAAGAGCGACCACGATGATAGTAGAATACCTGCTTTGTTTAATAAGTTGTTTATCGGTTGCTTTGGGATTAATGAGAAGTTGATAAATATCTTTAACCCAATAAGCAGCAGCCGAATTAAGAATTGCACTAAATGTTGACATCGCAGCTGCCATCAGTCCGGCAACCATAAGTCCTTTAATTCCTATAGGCACATATTCGTTGATAACTATGGGCAGTACTCTTTCCGGGTCGGCTATGGGTGCATTGTGCAACACTCCGTGGTAAATACCAATAACAGCAATAGAAATAGTAAATGGCCAACGGAAAGCTAATAGGAAAGTCCAAAAAACCGAAAGTAAACCGGCATCTCTATCCGAGGGGGCAGCAAGATATCTTTGTAACATATATCCGCCTGTTCCACCAGCGCCTTCTATAACCACCTTTGCAATATAAAAGAGTATGGAAAGACCAAATAAATTATATATGGAATATGAGGATTCCTGAGGCAAACTCAATTCCCATTTGGGGAGTAAAGACGTCCATTGTTCTAATGTGGTTTCAATCAACTTGAAACTGCCATCATTCATAGGAATAGAAACAAAAAAAGAGGGTGGTAATACAACTTGTGTTATTGCAATAAAACTAATAACAAAAATGGTAATAAGAATTAATCCGCCTTGTATAACATCAGTCCATACAACACCATAAAGCCCGCTTGCAGCGGTATAGAGTGTTGTTAATACAATCATAAGAAGTGCAGCCCAAAACTCTCCTGAAATGCCCATAAACGAGGGAATTCCCAAAAACTCTCCGATGAATTTTCCGCTCCCAATTGCAAAATAAGTAACTATGGCAACCGAACTCATTAAAATTGCAACAGCTGATATAACGCGCGCCAATCTTCCTTCAAAACCCGAACCAAAACGTAACTCCATCCATTCAGCCAAGGTCATAACTTGCGAACGCCTATTCCACTTACCCATAAAAATCATAAAAAAAGCAAGAATAAGAACAATGCCTCCGCGTATCTCGATAAAGAAACCTGATACGCCAAAAGCGTAAAGCATTGCAACGTTTATCATTGTACCGCTGACATCGAGGTTGGAAGCCATTCCGGAGGCACCAAGTGCCCACCATGGCAGATTGCGATTCCCCAAAAAATAAGAGTCTGTGCCCTGCGAAGCTTTTTTCTCAAAGTAAAAACCTACAAAAACCATCCCGACCAAATAGAGCAGCACTATGAGGTAATCTAAAGCACTCATTAGTAACCAACACTAAGTTAAGATAAAAATAATTTACGCTTAAAGTTACTAATCTTTTTTAAGATTTTTAGTGATTATCGAAATTAAATCTTCTTTTTTGTATGGCTTTGGTAGGAGTTCGGTAATACCGTGTTGTATCAATCGTTCTCTGTCGCCAAACAGAGCATATCCGGTAAGAGCTATAATGGGGGTAAGTTTACATGAATTTAGAGAACGAAGCTTATGTACAAGTTCTAAACCTTCTTTGTCATCGCTAAGATTCAAGTCAAACACAATCATAGAATACTTTTTTGTATTTGCAAGTTCAATAGCACGGTTTACATCAGGAGCGTGTTCAACTTTAGCAATTTTGCGTAGGAATATTTCAATCACTTCTCTATTAACAGAATTTTCTTCTATAGTAAGAATTGTGGGTAAATCTATTTCCGCTTTTTGGGCGGATTCCGAACGGGTTAATGTGGATAATGGTTGCGAAAATTCGATATGAGGATTATCTTTAACCATTCCTGCTTTTACAGTAAATACAAACGTTGATCCCTTACCAAGTTCACTTGCAAGAGTGATATCCCCTCCCATTAACAGTGCCATTTTTTTTGCCAATGTGAGTCCCAAGCCCGTACCTTCGTAGCTTCTTCCAAAGCCTTCACTTGCCTGTCGAAACTCTTGAAAAATGTAATCGTGTTTGTCAGCGGGAATACCAATACCTGAGTCGCTTACCCTAATACTGCCGTAATGCTCATCGCGCTCATGAACCATCTCGAGTGCAACACGTACAAAACCTTTTTCGGTATATTTAATTGCATTGTCGATTAAGTTGGAAAGAACTTGTTCAAAAAGATTTGGGTCGAAATAAGCAAAAACTTCGTTTTCAATAAACTCAATTTCATAAGATATTCCGCGCGATTGTGCTACTTGCATGAACTGTGAATATACTTTTTTAACGTGCTCGTGAGTAGGCAACAACTCAAGTTTTGCTTCCAGCTTGTTAGCCTCGAGTTTCGAGAGGTTGAGAATTGAGTTTAATGTTCCCATGAGGCGGAAGCTTGAAGTTAGAATTTTATCGGCGAGTTCTATCTGGCTTTGATCGGAAAGTTCCTCAGAAAGAATTTGAGCAAAACCCAAAATACCGTTCATAGGGGTACGTAATTCGTGCGACATATTTGCAAGAAGCGACGTCTTTAATTGAGATGCTTCAATTGCTTTAAGTTTAGAATCGAGTAACTCCCTGCGCTCTTGGTTCCGTCTAAACGCAGTTCCAATTGAGCGAGCAACTGTTTTAAGCAGCGAAATCTCTGATTCGCTCCACTCTCTTTTCATTTCTGAATCAATTACGGTTAACCCACCCCACAATTTCCCGTCGATATGAATAGGGATGATAGTCAGAATTTGTGCTGAGTAGCGTTCCAAATAAGGAAGAATAGGATTTGGAAATTCTTTGATAGTTCCAACAACCTCGTCACCTATGGTTAATCGTTCGAGTAAGCCGGGGAATAAATTATAATTAATTTCTATAGGATCTGGATCAGAGTTAATAGCTCGGTCGTAACCTTTTGCCCAAGTATATTTCCGTTGAGCAGCTATGCGTAAAGTATCCTTCTGATAATTATTTTCGTAGAGAGAAATTCTATCGGCACGAGATGCTTTTCCAATTCCTCCCAAACAAATTCCAATAGCCTTTTCAAATTCCGGTTCTGAGAGAAGTATGTTTATAGCTTCGGTAACACCCGAAAGTAACATATTCTGATTATTGATAAGTATTTGATTTTTCTTTTGAAGGGTTACATCTTCAACCATTGCAACAACAAAACTCTGGTTACCATTAAGGTCGTTTACGGATGAGAAAGTAACTCTTCCCCAAATCTCTTTACCGTCTTTTTTTATAAATCTTTTTTCAACACCCAAATTTTGATAGAGTAATTTATTGGCAACAGAATCTTCGTGTAACAGTGAATCTGAATAATCCTCACGATGTAAAAGCTTGGCCAATGAAAGCTTTCGAATCTCATTACGGGTATAGCCCAACATAGTCATAAGAGCATTGTTACATTCAATAATCACCCCATCGGTATTAACTAAAAACATTCCTAATCCGGCCTTCTCAAAAATG
>CALKUG010000101.1 GCA_937996765.1 uncultured Ignavibacteria bacterium | reverse complement strand
CCCGATTTCCCCCTGAGTCCTGAGTCCCGAGTCCTCATTTTCCCTCTGACCTCTCACCTCTGTCCTCTCACCTCTTTCCCCCTTTCCTCTCACCTAATTTCCAACTTATTCATTATCTTTATATTCTTATTTTAAGCAAAAACAGAAAGAAAATATGCGCATAGTAAGTTGGAATGTTAACGGAATCAGGGCAATAGCTAAAAAAGGTTTTTATGATTGGGTTCAAAAAGAGAGCCCTGATATTTTTTGTTTACAAGAAACAAAAGCTTCCCCAGAACAGTTAACTCCCGAGTTACTTAACATTGACGGATACACTTCTTACTTCTCCTCATCAATTGTAAAAAAGGGCTACTCCGGTGTTGCAATTTACACCAAACAAAAACCGCTTTCGGTTTCACACGGTTACGGCGTTCCTCGGTTTGATGATGAAGGAAGAATAATTGTTGCTGAATTCGAGAACTTTGTGCTTATTAACAACTACTACCCCAATGGTAAATCGCGTGAAGAACGATTACAGTACAAAATGGATTTTTATGATTGTTTTCTCAACTATACAAACAATATAGTTGCCCAAGGAAAAAATGTTGTTATTTGTGGTGATTTTAACACAGCCCACTACGAAATTGACTTGGCCCGACCCAAAGAAAATGCGAATACTTCGGGATTCTTGCCGATAGAACGTGATTGGATGGATAAGTTTGTAGAAGCAGGATTTGTGGACACCTTTAGAATGTTTAACACTGAAGGTGCAAACTACACATGGTGGGATATGGTAACAAGAGCCCGCGAGCGTAATGTGGGTTGGAGAATTGATTACTTTTTTGTAAACAGTGGTTTTAAACCGTTGGTGAAGAACGCCTCAATACATGCAGATGTAATGGGCTCAGACCACTGCCCTGTTTCGATAGATATTTAGCCTTTTTTCTTATCTGCCATACTCTTTTTTTTCGGTAAGGGAAGTACTACTGTAAAAGTGCTTCCTTCTCCCTCCTGGGAGTGTAAGGAAATACTGCCACCATTCTTTTTTATAAACTCTTTTGCCATTATCAGGCCCATTCCTGTTCCTTCTTCATGTGCGGTTCCCACCCTTGTTACTTTTCTATCAATTCTGAAGAGATTTTTAATCAATTGAGGCGGCATACCTATACCGGTATCCTGGATTGAAATTTCTACTGAATCATTCTTCAAACGCGCACCCAAAAGCACCTTACCACCTTGAGGTGTAAATTTTATTGCATTACTTACCAGGTTTCTTAAAACGGTTAAAATCATGTGCCTATCTGCAATGATGTATGCATTAGAAAAACTCACTAAAATTAATTCGATACTTTTCTCCGTGGCACTATGCGAATACAATCTCTCAATCTCATGTAAAAGTTCATCCACTATCACTCTATCGTGATGAGGAGTAACTCTTCCCATTTGCACACGACTCCATTGCAACAAATTGTTTAACAAATTGTAAACCAATTTGGCAGAGGTGAGTATAGTATCGCTTAATTCTTGTATTTCTTCTTTGGATGAGCTGTGGGCTTCATCGCGGAGGTATTCACTCATTGAAATAAGTCCGGAAAACGGTCCCTTTAAATCGTGTGCTATTATCGAGAAGAATTTATCTTTACCATCATTAATTTCAGCGAGTTCATTTCGTGATTCCAACAACTCAGCGTTAGTAATCGTAAGCTTATTGGCAATTCTTTCAATTTCTTCTTGTTTCCGTGCAAGCTCCAAGATGTATCTATTTTTTTCTTCTTCAGCTTCTATCTGGGCAGTAATATCCCTTAAAACAATGGTTATACTTTCGTCTTTTCCTTCGGGTATTATCGAGACAGTAAATTCAAACGGAAATGTTGACCCATCTTTTTTGAGACCGTGCAATCGATAAACCGCTCTTTGATTATCCCTCTGGGAAAGTGCCGACTTAAGATGACCAAAATAAACTAAGTGTTCGTCCTTAGGTATAAAATCCGTAACTCGCTTTCCAATTACTTCATCTCGTTCATAACCAAACATCTGCAAGGTGGAGGAGTTAACATAAACCAAATAATGGCGCAAGTTAACAGTAAGTATTCCATCGTTTGCACTTTCAATTATTGTTTCAAGCCGTCTTTCGCTCCACTCCAGTTTTTTGATTGCAATTTTTTGTTCCGTGATAACACGAGCCGCACCAACAATGTTACGACCACCCTTTTCGTTTTGAATTAACCACGATTTAATTTCGAGCCATTCTACTTTTCCGTCCTTACGAGCAAACCTGATTTCATAGGGATCGGATATTTCTTTTTGCCCAGTTATTTTTTCTGAAAACTTTGAACTTACAAGTGCCAACTGATCAACATCAAAAAATTCTGCAAAAGAATGTCCAAGCATTTCTGATGTTTGATATCCAAATATTGTTTCGGATGCGGAATTGATATAAAGTATCTTTCCCTCTTCATCAAATATATATAGAACATCGAATGAATTATTAAGCAGTGAACGGAACGCACGATTCCCTTGGCTTGCGTCTATAAAATCCTCATGAAGCTCACCGTGAAGTTTGCTTATAGAAATAGAGCCAACATATTTTTGGTTATCATAAAGGGGGAAAATGCAGGAATAAAGAGGGAATTCATTGCCTGTAGTATTGATAACTACAGTTAAATCGCCCATCCACGATTTGCCATTGATGAGCTTTGCATTAATTTCTCTTTTAACTGATGTAGAACCTTTGTAGTTGGCAATATCAAAAAGATACTTCCCTACTATATCCTGATAATTCAGAATAAAGTACTCTTCAGCTTTTTTATTGCAATATTTTATTATACCCAATTCATCAACAACAAGTATCATTTCGTTGATGTTACTTAGTATATCCATACGAGATTTATGTTTCCCCTCAACACTATTATCCATCATAATAATCCCTACCTTGCTAAAATCTGCTACCTAAAACAGATTTGGGAATTTTGTTAACTATTTCTCTTAAATTTTATTCTAAGGTTTTGGTTATATGTTATAAATAGTTGTAATTTTATACCACAGTTAACTAATCATATCCATACGTTCAAATTATTCAAGTTTACAAATAAAAACAAACATTTTTTTAGAAATATTCATTTTATGGTTATCACGTGAAAAAATATCTTCATTTAAACACTTTAGTTATGATTTTTTTTGTGGTGGTATTAGTTGCCATCCTCACATGGATTGTTCCCGGAGGGGAATACCAGCGTATTGAAAAAGAAGGTCGTACTATTGTAGTACCCAACTCCTTCCAATTCAAATCCGCAAACCCACAAGGTTTAGGTGATGTTTTGATGTCGCCGGTTCGCGGCTTTGTTGAAGCAGCAAAAATTATTTCATTCCTGTTTGTAATTGGTGGTGCTTTTATGATTATTACCGGCACCGGTGCTATTACAGCAGGACTCCAAAAGCTTGCACTCTTTTTCCAGCGTAAACCCCACCTACAAATTTATCTCATTCCTGTTACTATGACCATTTTCTCTTTAGGAGGAGCAGTTTTTGGAATGAGTGAAGAGACTTTACCCTTTGTTCTCATTTTTATACCTCTTGCCCTTTCCTTAGGATATGACAGTATTGTTGGAACTGCAATTCCTTTTCTCGGAGCAGCAGCGGGATTTGCAGGAGCATTATTCAATCCTTTTACCATAGGGATTGCCCAAAGCATTGCAGAAATACGCTTGTACTCAGGGCTTGAATATCGCATAGTTGTATGGATTATTTCTACAATTTCAGCTGTTTCTTTTGTAATGTGGTATGCCGCGAAAATCAAGAAAAATCCACAGAGCTCAATTGTTTATGAAATTGACCAAAAAAGAACTTACAACAAAATAGATGAGAACACAGAATTCACTTGGAATCATAAAGCCGTTTTAATTCTCTTCCTGCTTTCGATGGTGTTTTTAGTTGTTGGAATTTTACAATTCCATTGGTACATCACCGAGATTGCGGCTCTGTTTTTGGGCTTAGGAATTGTGAGTGGATTTGTAGGCAAAATGCATATCAATACTATGGCCGATTCGTTTAAAGAAGGGGCCAAAGATATGATGGGTGTAGCCCTCATAATCGGAACAGCTCGCGGTATATTGGTAATTGCCGAAAATGGAATGATTTTAGATTCTTTCCTCTATGCCATAGCTGAACAAATTAGTCATTTCCATCCCGTTATAGCTTCGCAAGCTATGTTTGTTTCGCATGGTATAATTAACTTTTTTATTCACTCCGGTTCAGGTCAGGCAGCTTTGACTATGCCTATCATGGCTCCTCTTGCCGACTTGGTAGGCGTATCGCGTCAAACAGCGGTTCTCGCCTTTCAATTTGGTGATGGGTGGATAAACCCCATACTCCCTACTTCGGGTGTTACCATGGGCGTGTTAGGACTTGCGCAGATACCTTACGAAAAATGGTTCAAGTGGATGTTGCCTCTACAAGTGTATTACTTTATACTTGCTTTAGTGTTACTGATTCCCCCATTCTTCATTAATTACGTTTAGTTAAATACTAAAAAACAAAGGCAGGTTAATCCTGCCTTTGTTTTTTGAATTTATAAATCGCCTAACTGCGGCCGCAAAACTATCTCCTCGACAATTGGTGAACCACTTGAAGTAGAAACGTCAAAAATTATTTTGGCAACTTCATCTGTTTTCATCATTCTGCTTGAGAATTTTGTCAACATTCCCTCCGACCAAATGGGAGTATCTGTTGCTCCGGGATACACGTTAATCACTTTCACTCCCGATGTTCTTACCTCTTCACGCAACACTTTTGTAAATGCGGCTAAACCCGATTTACTTGCTGAGTAAGCACTGCTTCTGGTAAATATTTTTTCAGCTACTACAGAGAGCACCGAAACTATTACACCTTGTTTTTTTTCAACCATCTGATTGAGAACAGCTTTTATGGTGTAAATAGAACCAAGCAAATTGGTTTGAATAACAGATTCAAGCACATCTACCGAATCGTCAGTAGCGGCATTAAAAGAAGTGATGCCGGCAGCGTTTATTAGTATTATAGGTTCATCGCCTATTATTTGAGAGAACACCGAATTTACTTGTTCTTTTGATGAAACATCACAGACGTAAGAATTGAATAAGTCAGGGTTTCTAAAGCTTTCTTTGGCAATACTTCTGCGTGATATACCCGCAACACGGAAACCCATATTTACAAAATGCTCGCAAACTGATTTACCAATTCCTGAAGATGCACCTGTAACAATAACCGTTGGTTTAGACATTTCGCAGCCTGATAAGATCTAAAAATTCGTTACGGGTTCTCATGTCATTACGGAACAATCCATGCATCGCACTTGAAGTAGCAGAGGAATTTTGTTTTTGCACACCACGCATCATCATGCACATATGCCTTGCTTCCGAAACAACCGCAACTCCCTTTGGTTCGAGATAGTGATTTATGGTGTCGGCTATCTGTTGTGTCATACGTTCTTGCACCTGAAGGCGACGCGAAAACACTTCAACTATTCTCGGGATTTTACTTAAACCAACAATTTTGCCGTTAGGAATATAGGCAACATGCACTTTACCATAAAACGGCAGCATGTGATGTTCACACATGGAATAAAAGTCTATATCTTTAACGATAACCATTTCGTTATAATCTTCTGTAAAAATGGCTTTGTTTAAAACAGTTTCTATGTCCATATGATATCCCGAAGTAAGGAATTCGTATGCTTTTGCTACACGATGTGGTGTACGCAGCAGCCCTTCCCTCTGGGAGTCTTCGCCAATTTCTTCAAGAAGGTTTTCAACAAGTCCTTCTATTTTTTCTTTATTAATACTACCTGCCTCGGTATTCGACATAATTATTTTCCGTTTCGTATAATTTTATTGCGTATAAAGAACCCGTCGGAATCGCATCTACCAACTGACCCCAAATCCCGATCGCTATATTTTCTGCGGTAGGAATAATCCCGAGCAAAAAATCGGTATCAAGATTTAAATTTTTGTGGTCAACTTTTTTGATAATTTTTTCGCGAATGATGTCCTTGAGAATCTTGAGATCAATAACGTATCCTGTATCAGGGTCCACTTCCCCGGCAACCACTACCTCTAAAGTATAGTTATGCCCATGGAAATTGGGATTATTGCATTTTCCAAAAACTTCATTGTTTTTTGCTTCATCCCAATTTGGATTATGCAGGCGATGTGCCGAAGCAAAAACTTCTCGACGGGTTACATATATCATAGTGACTAATTATTAAGAACTGATAATACTTCTGCAGTATGACCTGCAACTTTTACTTTATTGAAGATTTTTTTAACAATACCGTCGGAATCAATAACAACGGTTGTTCGCTCAACACCCATATACTTTTTACCGTACATAGATTTCTCTTTCCAAACGCCATACTTCTCTAACATCTCTTTGCTTTCATCGGAAAGCAAATCAAAAGTCAATCCGTACTTTGTTCTAAATTTAACGTGTGAAGCAGGTGAATCGGGTGATACACCAACTACTACAGCGCCTTGAGCATCAAAAGTGGCAATCTGTTCGTTAAAGTCGCATGCTTCAGTAGTACATCCGCTGGTGTTATCCTTTGGATAAAAGTAGAGTACAACTGTTTTTCCGGCATAATCCTTTAACGAAACTTTTTTACCATCTTGATTAGGTAAAGAGAACGCGGGTGCTTTTTTTCCTTCTTGGAGCATTATATCCTCTTACTTCAAAGATTCCAATGTTGCTTGAATATTCTCGTAACTTGGCTCGTCACCGGCATTTTCAAGAACTTCGGCGTAACGCACTACACCTTCTTTATCTATAACGAATGCAGAACGTTTAGATACGCCGAGATAGTCAAATTTTCCGGGAACAAATACATCATAAAGAGCACCATAAGCTTTGGAAACTTCTTTGTTAAAATCGCTTAATAAAGGGAAAGAGAAGTTGTGCATCTTCGACCACATTTGTAATGCAAAGGGCGAATCAACGCTAACTCCAACAACCTGAGCGTTTAAGTCTTCGTACTTTGTGTTTTCGTCGCGCATTGTGCACATTTCTTTTGTACAAACACCGGTGTTTGCCAATGGGAAAAACAATAATACAACATTACTTTTACCAACAAAATCGGCTAAAGATACATCTTCAACGTTTTGATTTTTAAGTGTAAAAAGCGGGGCTTTGGTTCCTACTAATGACATAATGATTCTTTCGTTTATTTGAAAAATTTCTTTTACCTATAACTAAACAACACCTTAGAATTTCTCGTTCATTTAGAAAAAATGAGTAATTTATTTTAGTTATATACCCACTTATTTAAGGGATGCAAAACCACAAAGGATTGGAATAGCTCAGGCTTTTCTGCAATCAGTAAAATATCTAATTTTCGATATTTGTTAGCACATTCTAATTTTTAATTATAAATTTATCTCAAAAACCGTTTGATTTTTCGATTTCACTAAATTATATTGGGTAATCGTTTACATTATTTTAATCAGAGTGATTTATGGAAAATTTAAAAGTGCTATTTCTCGACGATGATACGTTAACGTTAGACGTTGCTGAGTATTATCTGAGAGGAGTAGGTGAGTTGGTAAGTGTATCAACGGTGCAACATGCTATTGAGCAGCTTAATAAAAATTATTTTGATGTAGCGATTTTGGATTACGAAATTGATTTCGATAGATCCGGTATAGACGTACTAACCGCAGCTAAAAATTTACCCCATCTTGAGAAAACAGCTTTTATCTGTGTTTCTTCACACACTCTTCACAGCGATAGAGTAAGATTATTATCAAGTGGATTTGATGAATTTTTACCAAAACCATTCTTCCGCGAAGACTTGCTTAAAGTAATTAGCGATAGATCTCCCAAAGCTTCAGCACAACAACAAATAGCAATCTAACACCCTGTTTTTAGTGACCTACCTCATGGCTACAAGTAGCATTTTTGCTTCTCAAGTAGTTTATTGTGTGAGCTGCAATTATCAATCCCGCCCCTGCTACAGGTTTTAAAGTACTAATGCCAAGATGGTCATGATTATGCCCCAACAACAGAATTGCGAGTCCTGGTACGAATAACAAAGCCGGTAACAAATTATGGTGTTTTTTATAACCGGTGTATAAAGCATAACCACCGGTTACAAAGGCAATTGCAATCATAGTATATTCAAACCAGTGGCTTGCTGCTACAGTCACCCCAAGAACGCTGATAAGTGGCAATATTATTGGTGTAGCAACACAATGTACAGCACATAAAGCTGAAGCAGTAATGCCATACATATCAAATTTATTTTTCAAATTTATCTCTTTGTTCATACTTCTATCTATTTGTCCATATCTTGAAAACAAAAATAATGCAACTAAGTTTCATTTCAAATTTATTTTATTTTCGAGTATAAGGAACTTTATGGTGAGTTATGTATTTTAAACTAATGGATTAAAAATTGGAGTACAAATGAATCGTCTCAAAAATAATTTAATGAAGAGCATTTTTATAATTTTATTAGCCACTGTTATTCTCTCTGCACAAGAAAGGAAGCCGGTTGATAAATCAACTCGTGTTTCCCCACCTGCACTTGTTGAAAAAACAATTAACAACTTATTTCTTTCGGTTGACTATTCGCAACCATTTGTAAAAAACAGAAAAATTTGGGGTGAATTGGTACCTTTCGACAAAATTTGGAGAACCGGAGCAAATGAAGCAACTGTTTTAACTTTTGGTTCAGATGTTGAGATAAACGGCAATATTTTACCCAAAGGCCGTTATAGTTTGTTTACCATTCCGAGCGAAACTCAATGGACTGTAGTGCTTAACAATGTGTGGGAGCAATGGGGCTCTTACAAGTACGATGAGAAACAGGATGCTTTACGTTTTACCGTTAAACCTGCAACTGTAACAGAACATCAAGAAAAATTGACTTTTACAATTGAGGCAACTGATTCATCCGCCGCGTTAATTTCGATGCATTGGGATAAGTTAAAATTATCATTTTCCGTTACACCAAAAACGCGGGAATAACTCCTCAATTTTACAATATTATCAGAATAAAACTATTGGGGGCATTAAACCAGGTCGGCTAACGAGCCATAACCCGGACGGAACATTCTATCGAAAATTCGTATAGCATATCTATCCGTCATGCCTGAAATATAATCTGTAATAACCCTCGCTTTTTCCGCATCAGTTACCACAGCTTCTGCCATTTTGAGATATCTATCCGATAAAATTTTCATCCCATCGGTTTTTTTGCTTTGTTCAAAGAACGTTGAAAATAGTTTTTCAATCATCCATTCTGCCTTGTACTCGAGCTGTTGAATTTGCGGAGAGAGAAAAATTAAATCATTGGCAAGCTTTTTATAAAATTGACTTTCGGCGCGAATTTCCGGCTGCACCACCACACTATAGGAATAACGATTCGAATCAATGTCTGATTGAGTAATTCGTCTCTCAATTGAGGTTCCAAAAATAAACTCGTTTAAACTGAATGCAACTTTTCTGTATATCTCACCTGAAGTGATTTCACCAATTACTTTATTGCAGTACACTTGGTTTGCTGCTTGATATTCCTCGTTCTGCTCATCGAACCATTGTTTAACTCTTCTCTCATCCAAATAGCCGGCACGTATTCCATCAACAATATCTGTAACAGAATAAGCAATATCATCTGCCCAATCCATAATTTCACATTCTATAGATTTCAATGTGTTGATTTGGCCCGGGGCAAATTTACCAAGGAAACTATCGTAATCTCCTAGTATAAACTCAAGTATTGATCTTTGATTATCATACAAAAAATACCGCTGTTTATCGAGTGAATTGCTAAACAATTCTTTATACTTAGCTACACCATCCATAAGAGCTCGCGTAGGATTAATACCTTTGCGGTGTGATGACCCACTATGAATTGTTTCGGTTAGCAATCGCATTGTTTGTGCATTACCTTCGAAACCGCCATAGTTAAACATCATTTCATTAAGCTTCTTTTCACCGGAATGGCCAAATGGCGGGTGCCCTAAATCGTGAGCCAAGCAAATTGCTTCTACCAGAGTTGGATCAATAAAAAAATCCATCTCATTAAAAAAACCTGATGTACGATTGAGATAATTGGTAATTGAGCGACCTATTTGTGCAACTTCAAGTGAATGAGTTAAACGTGTTCTATAAAAATCGTACTCCCCTGCCGTAAATACCTGTGTTTTAGCTTGTAAACGCCTAAATGCGGGCGTGTGGAGAATCCTGTCTCTATCTATCTCAAATGCAGTTCTGTAATCACTTTTGTTTTCTTCAAAGCGTTGAGTATCAAACTCATTGTAAAATTTATTGGTGCGTATCATAATTTAAAAAATAACTCTATTGATTGAAGAGAAAAAGTTGTTGACCACCCGGAGTTTTCAAAATGCCGTGATGAGGTTCACCACTATCGTTGTTAAGAATTTTTATAAACTCAATTCCTTCAGATTGAATTGCCTCAATGCGCTCAGTCATATCGGACGCATAATAACAGAGCGTTGGTGCAGTAACAAAAGGATTCTCGTTTTCAAATTGGTATAATCCAAGTCGTATTTTACCATCATTCATCGAAGCCCACTGCATTCCTGTTTTAACCTCTCCATCAACAACAGTGCCCGCGTCATAATTAAACCCCAAACGCCCATAAACATCCAATGCATTATAAATATCCTCTACCCCCAGACTAATCTCGTGAAATCTACCGCACTTGCCAGTAGGATTTCCGGAAGGTTTAATAAAATCAGCTCCGTCTATATTTATTAAGTGAATTCCTAATCCCCCGGGGGTTGAGACTTTTACATCTTTTGGGGTAAGGTAAATCTTATCTAATCCAATAGACTCAAATTTCTTAAGTGCAGCATTGTAGGATTTGGTTTGGTAGGTCAATTCTATATATTCACTTGAGTTTTCAACAACAAGCAATAGAACAACACCATCTGTTATTAAACGCCAATTATTTTTAGCGTTTAATTCGGTAAGAGTAGTGAAGCCCAAAAGTTCAAAAAAGCGAAGCGTTTCGGAGAACTTGTCGGTACTGAGAGTAATAGTTAGTTTATCGCCAAGCATAATGATTTTATAATGATTTTCAACAATAATAGAACAATTAAAAATAGAGTATATCATTGAGAAAAAAAATTGTTATTCATTTTTTACTTCAGTAATTTGAACTCTAAGAAATGTATCTCTCAAAATAACCGTTGATTAACCAAGAATTAAATTAAAATATGAAATCTCTTGTATGGTTTAGAAATGATCTCAGGATTACCGACAACCCTACCCTCATAGCTTCGTTAGAAAGTTCAGAGTTTGTAGCGGGCTTATATTGCTTTGAATCTAAAAACAATTCGTTTTTAGGTATATCATGCAATTCCGCTCAAAGAAGGGCTTTTGTTGAAGAAACATTGGTGGAATTGAAAAAGAATTTATTGGATATCAACGTACCTCTTTTTGTTATTGAGCATGATACATTGAATGCAATTTGCGACTTTGTTAAATTCAACGAGATTACAAAAATTTTCATTAGCGAAGAGATTGCATATAACGAAGTAAAACTTGAAACTGAACTGCGAAATAGGATTGGCAATAGTGTTGAGTTTGTTGTTGTTCATTCAAGGAATCTCATACCACCCGAAGCTCTTCCCTTTAGCACAAATCGCATTCCTGATATTTTTACTCATTTTAGGAAAACAGCTGAAGAGTATTTTCATACTATTACCACGTTACCAGCTCCTTCGCACAAAAACTTTTCTAATTTGGAAGCCTTTTTTTTGCCACCAAATTACCACGCTGTACAATTAGGAATTTCAGAATTTAAGGGAAAGATGTTTATTGGCGGAGAATCAGAAGGATTAAAAAGACTTGATTTTTACTTGTTTACATCGCGGGCAATTAAAACGTATAAAGAAACACGGAACGGATTATTATCTCTAAACGATTCGACAAAGTTCTCACCATATCTTGCAACTGGTGCCCTCTCAGCACGTACTGTTTACAAAGAAATCCGAAGGTACGAAAGTAGATACGGCAAAAACCAATCAACATATTGGGTACTTTTTGAGTTGCTTTGGAGAGATTTTTTTTGGTATATTTTTAAGAAGCACGGAAGCAAGCTGTTTTCAATAAATGGAATCGGATACGCAAAGTTTGAACCCAAAGCTCAACCAGAAGAGAATTTTGAGAAATGGTGTAATGGTAGCACCGGTTATCCGTTAATAGATGCCGCAATGATTGAACTTAAAACCACGGGCTTTCAATCAAATAGAATGCGCCAAAATACAGCAAGTTTCCTTGCCAAAAACATGGGTTACGATTGGAGAAAAGGGGCGGTTTGGTTCGAAAGCCAACTACTCGATTACGATGTTTATAGTAATTACGGCAATTGGGCGTATTGCTCCGGAGTTGGAAACGACCCTAAGATATATCGCCTTTTTAACAACCTTCTACAAGCAGAGAAATACGACCCCCACGGAGCTTTTATTAGGCGTTGGATACCCATTCTTAATGAGGTGATTCCACCTGAACTTTACTTCCCCACTCAAGCAACTCGAGAACAAGTCGGTTATTCTCTCCCTATTCAGGACCTTGCTATAACACCCAGACCCGGGCCTGATAGTCTAAAAGGTGAACAACTTTCTCTCTTTGACTAAATACTCGGAATCTATTTTTTTATCTCTGCATCTCACTTTGAAGAATCGAGAAAAAAAGACCGATTTAAACATTATATTTGTTTCGTTAAATGTGAGTGTTATGAACGTAGTACGCTATTATAAAAATCCTGAATGCAATGTTTGTGTAAGTCATCTCCCCCAAATAGAGGCTATGATTTCGCAAAAATTTCCCGAACTCAAATTGCAGGTTATAGACTGTACCGAGTCGCCTGAACTCTGTGCACAACACTCCATCTTTACAGTACCCGTAGTGGAAGTTGTGCTTGATGGGCAAGTGATTTATCGCGAAGCACGAATTATCTCACTATATAAATTAGAGGAAGCAATACAGCGGCCTTACGAAATTTTATTTGAGTGATAGTATGAAGAACGAAACAAATAACGGGCTTAACGATACCGAGCCCAAAACCCTAATTAAAAATTCCGTTAAAATAACCCCGGAACCTACACTTCGCCGCCTCCCGCGGTATTTACATCTGCTTTATTACCTCAGAGAAGAGGGTGTAGAAGACCTTTCCTCCACCACCATTGCTGAGAAAATGAAACTCGACCCCACTCAGGTCCGAAAAGATATTCAATATACTTCAATAACGGGCAAGCCAAAAACAGGGTTTAAAACTTCGGAGCTTATTGCAGCCATTGAAGAGTACCTTAATTGGAATCATATTTCCAATTCGATACTTTTTGGTGCCGGAAGTTTAGGAACAGCCATTTTGGGCTATAACCGTTTTAGGGAAATTGGACTTAATTTTATTGCCGCGTTTGACTCTGACCCCGATAAAATAGGTACTACCTTAAAAGATATTCCCATTTTACCCATCGAAAAACTTTCGGAAACGGTAAAGAGCTTTAATGTAGAAATAGCGGTGTTAACGGTTCCCGTTAACAAGTCGCAATCAATAACAGATTTAATTGTCAACGCCGGTATTAAAGCAATTTGGAATTTCACTCCTACTCATTTGCAAGTGCCCGATTCTATTGTAGTTGAAAATGCCCAACTTTCTCAAAGTCTGGCCTTACTAACACGACGTTTGGCTGAGAAAGTTGAATCAGATATTTTATTAGGAAGAAAGGGTAAGTGATGCAAAAATTTGTTGTTCTAACATTACTTTTTTTAATGCTGTTTTTGGTGGGTTGTATGTCGGATTTTCCGCTTAACGATCCTCTTAAAGAATCATATACCCTTATCGACCAAGATAGCAACACCGTTAACTTCCCAAAATCATTTTCGGGTTCAGTTATTGTAGCGGGTTTCGTTTTTGTAAACTGCCCGGATATTTGTCCACTTACCACACACAATATGCAAGCAATTCAGGATTCCGTAAACACCCTGAAAATGAAGGGTGTTGAATTTGTTGCGATAACATTCGACCCCAAGCGCGATAGACCTCCGGTATTAAAAAAATATTTGGAACTTCGTGAAATAAACGAGAAGAATTTTAGATTCCTTACCGGCGATTCAACTATTGTAAGCGACATGATGAAGCGTTTTAACATTGTATATGGTTCAAGTGATACCACCTATACCGAAGATGGCGATGCAAATTATTTTTATACTCACACCGATAGAATTACACTATTAGACCAAAAAGGGACTATTCTCAGAGAATATAAAGGCTCAACGGTGAATATTGGCGAAGTTATAAACGATTTGAAAAAACTAACTGATTAACCAAAATAAGGAATATCATGATACTCTCATTTGTAGCACTTATTGCCTCATTTTTTATGCAAAGTACCACACTCACCGTTGAAAATTCATGGGTTCGCGTTGGTGCACAGGATGGAAATACCGCACTCTATTTTGATGCTGTTAATCCTACTTCAACCCCCGATACTTTATATGCCGCCCAATATACGGGAGCAAAAATGGTTGAAGTTCACGAAACTTACGAAGCTGGCTCCGGAAGATTGGGAATGCGCAAAACAGACTTTGTAGTAATTCCTGCTAAATCAACTTTTAACTTTAAGCCAAAAGCCCATCATGTAATGCTTATGAAGTTGAAGCAAGATATTAAGGTTGGTGATGAAGTGGAAGTAACACTTTTGTTCAAAAAAGCCGGCTCAGTAAAAGTTAAAGCTACTGCTAAATAATTTTTTTGAATAATGTTAATGTTAGAATAGAAATAAAACACTATTGTTTCTATTCTAACATTACTTTCTAATTATTCACCCCACCCCTTATTCAACTATTCTAATCTCAACCTCTGTAATTCCGGCCCCAATCATTTGTAACCGCTTAGCAGCTGCTAACGAAAGGTCGATAATGCGTCCCTTTGTGCCCGGGAATCGATCGTTTACGGTAACAATAACACTAAGTCCGTTTGCGAGATTTGTGACCTCTATAGTGGTTCCAAATGGAAGATTTGGGTGTGCTGCTGTAAGTTCATACATATCATACGGAACGCCACTGGCTGTTAGTTTACCATGAAACTTATCTGCATAATAGGATGCTTTTCCCCTTTCATAAACACTTTCGTAAGAATTATTATCATTTCCGTCATCGTAACGAGTTGTAGATGAACATCCGGCAAAAGTAGCCATGAGACCCAAAAAAGCAATCCAAAAACCCACAGCAATAAGTTTTTTTTGAACTACAGAATCTTTTCTAAGTGTATTTTTACTACTATCGGTCATCTATGGGGGTTGGAACCTTGACTTTCACTAAAAAAACAACTAATTAACGGTATAAAATATATATTTATTCTATAGGATTTACAATGAATCAGGGTTCGAAAATATTGGAAAATATGAGCTTTAATCGTGCAATTGAGTACATAGGCGGAAAATGGAAAATGCAGATACTTTGGTCGTTAGTAAATGGTCCGCTAAGATTTACAGCCCTAAAAGATACACTTTCTCCAATAACTCAAAAAATGCTTGCAACAGCTCTTAAAGAATTAGAAGCAGATGGGTTAGTTCACAGGCAAGTGTTTTCTGTTGTTCCACCAAAAGTTGAATATTCTCTCACACCTCTATTTGGTAATCTTAAAGATGCACTCGAAATAATTTCGCAATGGGGCGAACATATCCCGGAGTCTTCACAAAATATTGTTGCTGAGTATATGATTCAAGAGCATCCGATCAATACTCCCCCTACTCAACAGTCCATTTCCAATGAACCCGTTATAGTAGAAAACAAAGAGCAAAGTTCTGAATTAAAAGAAGAAGAGGCAAAGGACGAAACCCAAGAGGAACAAACGGAGCACCATCAAAAGCGCGAAAGCTTTTTTAAGAAAAACGATAAACCCTCAAGAATCTCAAATTTATTCAAATAGACGTACAACTATTGTACGCCTGTAAGCTCTATTAACAATTTCGAAATTTGATCTTTGGTGAAAGGTTTTGAAAGATAGTGGGTAAACCCGGTCTCTTTCAACTTCTCTTTATCGCCCGAAAGAACAAACGAAGTAAGGGCTATTAACGGCACATCAATGAATTTTTCATTATCTCTTAGTTCTTTTACCAAATCAAAACCCGATATTTTTTCACCCAAATCAATATCCATAAACACAAAATCATATGTTTTTGTATTCCATAATTCACGAGCCTTGGAACTTGTTGAAGCTTTATCCACACTACCATAAGCACGTAAATAATGGCTTGCAACCGTTAAGGCGGTTTCATCATCGTCGATTAAAAGGAACCTGAACTCCCCTTTTACCTTGTGTATTGAAGTTGACATTTCATCAGATACTTTCTGTTCAATAGTATAACAAGGTATTTCTACGAACACCGTGGTGCCCTCACCAAGTTTACTTTCCAAGTGAATATAAGATCCATCGATTAAATCTAAGAGTTTTTTTGTAATAGGTAAACCTAACCCTAGTCCTTCAGTCTGCTGATCTGCATCTCCAAACCGCGCGAAAGGATCAAAAATATTTTTTAAATCGTCTTCATGCATTCCAACCCCTGTATCTGCAACTTCTAACCTCAATCTAAGTCCGCTTCCGGACTCCCTAATGCTGCAAGAGACAGTTATAGATCCACTCTCAGTAAATTTTATAGCGTTACTCAGTAAGTGCCTCATAACGTGTTTTACTATGGAAGGATCGGTTACAATTTCTGTATTCTCCGTAAACCCCTCCCCTTTTTGGAATTCTAAATTAAGTCCTCTCCTTTTTACAACTTTTTCAATAAGTGCAAATTGATCGTCAATCAGTAAAGCCGGTTTAAACTGCTCGTTTACCACCCTTCTTTCGCCTGACTCTAACTTATTAAAATCTATGATAAGATTTAAAGTTTCATTCATCCTTAAACCGTTTCGATAGATTTTGTGCGCAATTTCTCTTTCTTCGTGATTGATGTTTGCGAGAGATAATTTATTTGAAAGACCTAAAACGGCGTTAAGAGGGGCTTTTAAATCATTACTAACATTTTTGAGAAACGAATTTTTAAGTGTATTAAGCTGCTCTGATTTCTTACGTGCAGCCTCTAATAACCGCTCATGCTCAACTTCTTTTGTAATATCTATCATTGAGAAAATAAAACCCGTTGGAGTTTGGTTTTCGTCAAATGCCGGGTCAGCAAAAAGTTTAATAATATGGAAAAAACCATTTTTACTTAAAAACTGAACTTCTATATTGGTGCTATCGTAATCTTCTAAGCTGGTAACAAGTTTAGTGAATTCATTTTTACCTGTTTCATCGAGATGTAGAAGTTCTGCAAGGTCGGAACCAACAGCTTCTTCAGATTTAAACTCAGTAAGCCTAAAAAATGCATCGTTCACCCAAGTAATTTTTCTTTGCATATCTGTGAGAAGAATTGGGTTGGCTGTTTGCCGAGCAACAAGTGAAAGACGGAAAAGTGAATTCTCAAGCCTCTGTTTATGCTCTAAGGATTGCCTCATAACTGTAATATCCGAAAAGGATACAACCACTCCGTATATGGAACGGTTACCCAAAGCTAATAGTGGATTCGTATTAAGAGATATCCAAATCAAAGAGCCATCATCACGATATGCGCCAAGAACAGCATTCTTTTTCGGGGCACCGGTTTTAAGAGTTATTCTGATCGGGTTTTCTTCGTACGATATCTTTTTTTTATCCTCATCTATAAATTTTAGCATTTGAGAGTCGAGATGTATTCCCTTTAAATCTTCCTCATCTTCAAAGCCTAATAATTTACCTGCATTTTTATTAGCCTCAACAATTTGACCTTTATCGTTGATGTACATAACTCCCTCATCGAGGGCATCAAGCAAACGTTGATAATTTTCGAGACTTTTGCGCATGGCCTCTTCCATTTGCTTTTGTTCGGTAATATCCTGCGCACAAGCTACAAATCGTTCCACTTTGTTTGTTATAGGGTCATAGATGGGCTTTGCAACACGCCTCAGCCACCTTACATCTCCACTCTTAGTTACTATACGAAACTCAGATTCGGAAATGTGTCCCGATAACAAACTTAAACGCTGATGTTTGGCTACCATTACATCTTGCGGAAAAATTAACGAGTTAAAATTCTTGATACCCTCCATATCCTCATCGGTAAAGCCGGTAAGGCGTGCAAACGCTTCGGTAATCCATTCAATTTCGATATTACCTTCTTTATCCAATTTGGCTGAGAAAGAAAAATCAGAACTAAGCTCAGTTATCGCCTGAAACTTTTCTTTCGAAACCCGAAGTGCATGTTCTGTTTGTTTTCTCTCGGTTATATCGAGAACAGAAATTAGAATACCCGAAACTTTTCTCCCCTTAGTAAACACAGGGGTAAATGAACTTTCAACCCAATAACACTGATCTTGGCTAAAGGAAATTCTCCTATCTTCAGAAACCTTTTCACCTCTACTTGCCTTTTCGAGAGCCGGCTGAAGCCATTTAAGATGCTCGCTATCAAGCAAAGTTCTAATATCGAATCCTTTTCTGAAATCTGTTTTAAAGAACAATCTTAATAGTTCGGAGGCACGTCGGTTAAACTCAGTAATCTTAAATTCACTATCGATAAGAACAATTGCCATAATATTTGATTCAAGCATTGCCTCACGATGTGCGTTGGAGAGCTCTAATTGTTGCTCCCAAACTCTTTTATCGGTTTTTTCGACTCCAAGCAAATGTATTTCATCATCTTTACCCAACCAAAGTTGACATTCAAACAGTAAGTTCTTATTGTTTGAAGCTGCAAAAATCACGTCAATGGGTTCGCACTCCCGCAAAAGGAGCAAATTTTGTATTGTCTTTTGTATCTTTTGAATGGTGGGGGTGTCGGCAATTGGCTGAAGTCCTTTTTCTATAAAAACTTCACTACTCACTCCAAAAATCCGTTCAACTTCTTTATTTATAAAAGTAATTCCGGCTTCGGGAGTAAGCTTCATGAGTACATTTCCTGAAAACTCAAAAAATGCATCAAAAGGGGTATTTATTTGTTCCGATGTCATTTCAGATTTTTCCATAATGGCTTATTTAAGTACTCTTTAAAATGTAATACTTAAACTAATCATTTTAAAATAAAAGTCAAATATTTAACTTAAGGAACTGCTCTAATCTTGTTTTTATCAACAAATGCAATTAATTTTAATATTGAATTGGCCAAGAAATAATAGCCATAATTTGATTGACTTAGATTACTGGTAATAATGAATTTATTCGCGCTTCTCTGTTTCGCAGTTGCAATCACCAATATTATACAAGGTTTTTATGTGCTTTCATTAGCCCCAAAGAAACCTATAAACATTGTTTTTTTCGCACTTGCCATATGTAGTAGTGTTTGGAATTTAGGCTACACTTTTCTTATACCTGCCGAATCAGAAGAGATTGCGTGGTTTTGGTACAAATTTGCCCTCTGGGGATGGCCTTTGGCACCAGGTCTAATGGTTTTGTTTGTTTTATACTTAACAGAGTCCCTAAGAAAAAGAGTATCCATCCTTACTATTTCGCTCATTTTAATTCCCGGGATTTTAATTTCATTGTTAGGGCAGTTTACCAAAGTCTTTGCAGTTGGGTTTATCGTTGGTGGTGACTTAGGAACAATTGAAATTCATGATTCAACAAATCCATTCTATCTTTTTACTAACCTTTATATTTTTGTTGCGCTGGTGTTGTCCGTACTCATTCTAAGCTTTAGCCATTCTCAAACGAAAAGTAAGAGACTAAGGAAGCAACTGATCTTAGTAGGGTTTGGTTTAGCATCAACAGTTTTATTAGCTGTATTCGAAAATGTTTTCCTTCCTCTCTCCTCAATAGGATACCCTGCTATTGGATCCACGAATTTTCTTTTTTTAATGATAGCAATTTGGTATGCCATCTCTAAATACCAACTACTAACAATTAACACACACGATGCTTTCCCTCACCTGACTGAGAATATGAAAGAGTATTTGATAATTACAAACACCGAAC
>CALKUG010000100.1 GCA_937996765.1 uncultured Ignavibacteria bacterium | reverse complement strand
AGAGCTTAATAATTACTAACTTAAAGCATTATATTCGTTTTTAGCCAATTTTCGAACTATTTTAAAAAAACTAACTTTCTATTATTTCAATAGGTTCATCTTTTTAGTGAGAACCAGCTCCCCTGCACGGAGAGTGTAAAAATAAATGCCTGAATTTAAATTCGTGGCATCAAAAGTGAAACTGTAATTGCCGGCCGTCATATACCCGGAATGTAATAGAGCAACCTGCTCGCCTAAAACATTAACCACCGAAAGAGTTACATTTGCTTCACTTGGTACAGCGAATCCTATTTCTGTTGTCGGATTAAATGGATTGGGGAAATTTTGCTTTAATTCAAATGAAGCAGGTGATATGTTTTCCTGCTCAATTGCCGATGGCAAAAATTGGGAATCCATCCAAGCAAGACGATCGAGATACCATTTTCTCAAAAAAATGTACTCTTCGTTATACGTATTGCCGATATAATAGTTTGGCCAAACATACTCACCTAAAACAGGCCACCTGCTAAAATTACGTATTCTACTCTCGCTCAGTAACGCATAAAGCGAATCCATTTTAGAGGTTACAAATTGATCTGTAAGCACGGTTGTGCGAAGCTGTATATACCTATTTTTATATTGCTCCATAAAATCATTATGAGAAAATAACTTAGCCCACCAGAACGGAGCAAAAAACCATTCATCCTGTTTGTAACGGAGAGTATCAGTAGTGTATGGGTACATCCAACCCTTGGTATCATTAAGCGGGAAGTAATTACAGTTTGCAGCAGATAGATTATAATCCCAAACAGGGCCCGCGGCAATTTTACCGCCTTTACTATCTCGCTCTTTACTCATAAAAAAACTTAAACGATAGGCATCAGGGTTTTTGGTTATTTCATTCACCAGTGATAAATCTATAAAGCTCTGAACATCAAGATACTTAGTGTAACCACTATCGGGATGGGTATATGCAGAACTTGTCATCACGGTTTCGAATTTCTTGATGTGGTTCTTAAGATAGTTTTTTTGCTCGATAGCTAAGTCCTCATATTTTGGATGATGGTACTGGTAGTAAGTTTTGTTTTCTGGTCGCCATGGAACCGGTAGAAAGTCAGAATACCATCCTTGTGTATCCGCTCCGTCTGTTTTGTCAATTTTAAATACATAACCTCCTGTTACATCATCACCTGCAATATCATCGGGATCGAGCTTAGTTATGTTTACCCTATTTTTATCTCGTTTAATTTTTTCAAACAGTATATAAATTCCCTTGTACTCCCCGTTAATAACAACTTCACAATATCTTTGTCTGGAAGCGTATCTACCCATTATCCCGGCAAACTTATAAGCCATAACATCACGGAGCAGGGATTTATCATTGTATGGACCAAATAAAATCCAGTCCTCTTCTTTTGGGAATCCTAACAATGATGCTTCGATATCATTGGAAAGACTATCCCACAGCTCAACAGCATACTGCTTTTTGGGGAATGATTGCGAGGTGCTACCACGAATTTCTATTCCGATATATCCGCTATAGTCATTGGCAGGATCACTTATCAAATTCCGAACGCCTTCACCATTGTATATGATTTCCATATACGCTTTAATTTTGGGTTCGTTTACAATGGTTTGACCATTGGTGTTGATTTTAACGATTGGCAAATTGGATGAAGTAAAAACAACCTGCGCAAGTAAAACGGTACCTAAGGAAATGAATGTGAATAATATTCGTAACATATACTAAACCTCTATCAGCTTTGGGTAAAACCAAAACCAAAAAAATATAAAAACAGTTGAAGTAAATTACACAAACCTTTGGAAAATTAGGTCATAAGACAGTGGTCAGAGGACAGCGGAAGAATTCGCCCCTACTTACTCTGGACATGGGTCAATGGACAGTGGTCAGAGGAAGAATTGACCCCCCTTACTCTTTCCTGTAGGGAATAAAGGGAATTAGGACATGGGACAGTGGGCATAGGTCAGCGGAAAACATGTGTGTTGTTGATTTTATTTCTCATTTGGTGTATAATGCTTATTTTACCCCGAAGGGGTTGTATCGCGCCCGAATTTATTCGGGTGTGACTGTAGTAATAACATTATTCCAACAACAAGGCATCCTGACTGGATGCAACCAATTTTATTGAAATGGGGTCGAGTTCTTTAAAAAAAAATAAAACATGGAATACCTAACGCGTGTCCCGATTTATCGGTGGCATTCAAGTTTTAAATAAAATATTATTCTACAGACATACAATACCCCGAATAAATTCGGGACAGGCTCTAGCTGCCTTGTAAAGCTAAACAAGGAAATTAAATAACCATTTGCTTTTCCTGTGTCCGCTGACCCCTGTCTCCTTCTGCTTCCTCTGTCCTATCGCCTCTGACCTCTGACCATTGTCCTGTGACCTCTCTACTTCGTCGCTTCAAAGAAAAATGGTGTTTTTTTCATATATTTGCAGGTTAAGAAAAAATAAATTTTATGTTACCTGAAGAGCTCAACGAGAGAGAAAAAAATATTCTCCGCCACATTGTACAGCAGTTTATTTTAACTGCATCCCCGGTCGGGTCGAGGAATATCACAAAAAGATATGACCTCGGCTATTCACCCGCAACCGTCAGGAATATTATGTCCGATTTGGAAGAATTTGGCTTTTTAGGTCATCCACACACATCTGCAGGCAGAGTGCCGACCGATAAGGGCTATCGCTTTTACGTTAACGCACTTATGGAAACACATACTCTTGCCGTTAACGAGCAAGAGCTTATTGCAAAACAAATTGAATCCGCGGTTGCAGAATCAGATGGCGTATTAGATTTAGCTTCAAAACTGTTAGGTAGAATTACCAATCAACTCGCTTGTGTTGTTTATCCGAGTTTAGATAACGGCATTTTGGAGAAAATCCAAATAATTACCCTTTCCTCAAGCAGAATAATGGTTATTATTAGCGTGCGCTCAGGATTGGTAAAAACTATACAGCTTGAAGTAAATTTTGAAGTTAACGAAAAGCAGTTACATCAAATACAACAGCTATTGAACGAACGTTTACAAGGATTAGGTTTAAGAGAGATTAGAGAGTCGTTCAAAGATAGACTCAAGGATTCAATCTCTGAGGATAAACCCATTCTCCGCTTGTTTTATGAATCGGTTGACAAAATTTTTGTTGACTTAACTGCTCAGCAAAAGCTATTTGTTAACGGTGCAAGTAATTTACTTAAACAGCCTGAATTTGAAGACCCCGATAGATTCCAGAGTGTTGTGGAACTTATTGAGGATAAAGAAATTATTATACATATACTCGATAAGGTTGCTAAAAATTCCAACGATGCCGTTCAAGTATCTATTGGTCTGGAAAACGACCATATTAATTTGGAGAACTACTCCTTAGTAACTAAGGAGTACAAATTTGGTGCAACTTCGGGTACACTTGGCATTGTTGGACCAAAAAGAATGGAATATTCAAAAATTGTTGCTATTGTTGATTACACAGCAAAGATTTTAACAGAGTTTTTAACAAGAAATCAATAAATATTAAAGGACATATTACAATGAGTACAGAATCAGTGAAAAACCCTGATGAGGAAACACAAGATCAGAGCCGTACGGATGATCTCACCGAAGTGCCTATTGAGTTTGTTGACGAACAGGCTAATTCAGCAGAAGAATCATCAGCAACTCTTTTAACAGAGGATTCTCTCCGCAAAGAAGTTAACGAACTTAACGACCGTTTAGTACGTAAGGTAGCAGAATTCGAAAACTACAAACGCAGACAGCGTACCGAGGTTGAAAACTTATACAAATACGGAGCTGAAAATTTTATCACAAAATTACTTCCGGTAATGGATGATTTCGAACGCTCACTCGCTCACATCGAAAACGCCACTGATATTAATGCTGTGCGTGAAGGAGTAAAACTTATTTATGATAAGTTTATGAAAGTACTTAACGAACAAGGAGTAGCAAAAATTGAAGCCCTTGGTGAGGTGTTTGATGTGAATCTTCACGAAGCACTTATGCAACAGACCGTATCTAATGCTGCACCACACACCGTAGTTGCAGAGATGCAGTCGGGTTATTGGTTCAAAGATAAGGTTATTCGCCACACTCAAGTTATTGTTGCAGATGAAAACTCCGGTGCCCAAAATCAAATTGACGAGGCCAAATAATGAGCAAACGCGATTATTATGAGATTCTCGGACTAAGCAAAACTGCAACGCCCGATGAAATAAAAAAGGCTTACCGCAAGTTTGCCATGGATAATCACCCGGATAGAAATCCCGACAATAAAGCCGCTGAAGAGCGCTTTAAAGAGGGTACCGAAGCGTATGAAGTTCTTTCAGATACCGATAAACGTGCCAGATATGACAGACTTGGTCATGAGGGAATGCGTGGAGGTCAGGATTTTCATCAATATGGTAACGCTGGCGATATTTTCTCGCAGTTTGAGGATATTTTCGGAGATTTTTTTGGCGGAGGTCGCACACGTGGAAGAGGTCCCAACAAACGCAGTACGGGCACTCCGGGCGGAGATTTACGCATAAAGTTAAAACTGACACTCGAAGAAATTGCAGTTGGTACAGAAAAGAAAATCAAACTCAAACG
>CALKUG010000099.1 GCA_937996765.1 uncultured Ignavibacteria bacterium | reverse complement strand
GAAGCTGAACAAAAATTAACAAATCGTAGTGAAGCTTTTTGCGTGTGTTCAAGCCACTCTTCGCTTGGTTCAAAATTATATTCTTGCTTAAAATACTCAATAGGTGGATTTTCGAAGGTCCACATTTTCCCCATGTCAAATTGTTGAGCCCTAACGGTATCGAGGTTTATTCCTGAATTAATCTGAGCCATTGTAAACGAACTTACAACCAAGAGCAGTGCGGCTATTTGTTTCACGTAATTTCCTTCAAGTTTACTGTTCCAAAGTTTAATTATGATTTTGTGGTTACAAAAATAACGATTCCGACCTCGCTTTCATTACATTATTTTGTATTTTTAGACACAACAACAATCGGATTGATATGAAAACGTTAGTTTTAACTTTTATTCTGTTTACTTCGCTCATTATCGCTCAAACACCCGCACAAAAAACTTTGCTGATTCGCTCAGATGATTTTGGAATGTGCCATAGTGTGAATCTTGCTATAGAGGAGCTGTTGGAATCGGGGATTCCGGTATCGGTCTCGATTATGTTCCCATGCGCTTGGTACAACGAAGCAATCGAAATCTTAAAAAAACACCCCGAAGCCGCAGTGGGTGTGCATTTAACACTCAATTCGGAATGGAAAAACTACCGTTGGGCTCCCATTATGGGAAAACAATTAGTGCCCTCACTGGTTGATTCAACCGGATTCTTTTTCCCATCTCGTTCAAAACTTAATGCCAATAAGCCAAATCTTGGCGAAATGGAGCTCGAACTCAGGGCACAAATAGAACGCGCTTTCGCCTCGGGAATTAGGATAGATTATATGGATTACCACATGGGTGCCGCCGTGGATAAACCCGAGTATCGTGCCATTGTAGAGAAATTGGGAGCTGAGTACAAATTAGGTATTTCTCGCTACTTTGGTGAAGAAGATGTTGAGTCCATGTATGCCGTTGATATAAACGACAAAGCCACCTATTTAGTAGATTTAGTAAGTAACGGTTTAAGAGCAGACACTGTAAATTTATTGGTTACTCATGTTGGAATTGATAACGACGAACTCGGCTCGATGGAAGATTTAAATGTTGGTGGACTAAAACAAATGAGTAAACACCGCGAAGCTGAACTAAGAGCATTGCTTTCTCGTGAGTTTAACAACATTTACAAACAAGGGAATGTAAAGTTTATAACTTATAGAGATTTAATTCAGTCAGTAGGGTTGGAAAATATGAAGAGTCCCGTAGGCTCAGGATATTAGAAATGTAGTTATTAAAGAGTGAAAAGGGTCACCCGGCTTCGGAGGCCCTTTTGATTCTATCCATTAAAGCCCTGCCGATTCCTTTTTCCTCAACTGCTTCACAATACACGGTTTGAATACCTAATAAGTCACACGCCCTAAAAAATTGATAGATTCCTCGCGTATATTCAGCAACCGAATCGCATAATTGTAAATACGAAAAACTCTCTGTGTGCTCGGGGGCCGAAAGTCCTATAAATGCTGTTTTACTATTGAACTCAGCATTTTCTTTTTCCCAAATTCTCACTTTCCCTTCGGGGGCGTAATGCTTGTATTGTGTACCCGGACTCCTGAAATACAACTTACTCCCTTTATGGGGAATTGCAACATTTGGAACCACTGTGTTGAGTTCTTCAATGCTTATTGCACCAATACGCAGCACCAATGGTATTTCGCCGGTACAATCCACTACGGTTGATTCAATGCCAATGCGCGAAGGTTCGCCTTTGAGAATGCAAGAAATTCTTTCGTGGAGGTCTTCCGAAACGGCCTCCCAAGTTGTGGGACTTGGTTTACCCGAAAGGTTTGCCGAAGGAGCGGCTATGGGCGTTCCACATGCTTCAATAAATTGAAGTGCTACATCACTTTCAGGCATGCGAACACCAACGGTATTTAAGTTGGCAGTAACTTTGGAGCCAACTTTTTGATTTTTGGGTAATATTACTGTAAGCGGACCAGGGAAAAACGATTCCATCAAAAGTTTAGCGGAATCAGTAATTTTTTCGGTAACATCTTTTAATTGATTCAAATCTGATATATGAACAATAAGCGGATTATCGGAAGGACGGCCTTTAGCAATAAAAATCTTTTCTACTGCATCGCTGTTAAAACAGTCGGCACCAAGTCCATAAACGGTTTCGGTGGGGAAAGCAACAACTTCGCCTTGCCTTATAAATTGTGCTGCTACGTCAACTGATTCAGTGATGATGGTTTTCATATATTCTCAAAATTGCCCCTCAAAAATAAGAAAATGATTTTGTACATAAAAAGATAATTTGGGCTCTCATATCCAGTTAGTATATTTGGAATTGAATTTTTTGACATATTAAAAGGCAAAGATGAAAATTTCAGTAATAGGAACCGGATATGTTGGATTGGTAAGCGGCACCTGTTTTGCCGAGATGGGCAATTCGGTAATCTGCGTGGATAACAATCCCGATAAATTAGCAAAATTAAAAAGTGGTAAAGTCACCATTTACGAACCTGGTCTTGAGGTTCTTTTCGAAAGAAACATAAAAAACAACCGTTTAACTTTCACAAACGATTTAGCGGCAGCAGTTAAAGAATCAGATATTCTCTTTCTCTGTCTCCCCACTCCCCAGGATGAGGATGGATCAGCAGATCTTAAATATGTGCTGGGAGTTGCAAATGATATTGGAAAAATACTCGTTGAAGAGAATATTGCAGAATTTAAGATTTTGGTTAACAAATCAACCGTTCCCGTGGGCACAGCACAATTAGTAACAAACGCAGCGGCAAAGTACGGTGCAACTAATTTCTCGGTGGTATCAAATCCTGAATTCCTCCGCGAGGGATTTGCAGTAGAAGATTTTATGAAACCCGACCGCATTGTAATTGGATCAGATAACCCAATGGCAATGGATAAAATGAGACAGTTGTACGCTCCTTTTGTTCGCCAGGGCAACCCGGTACTCGAAATGAATACCGAAAGTGCCGAAGTAACCAAATATGCAGCTAACTCCTACCTCGCAATGCGCATAACCTTTATGAACGAGCTTGCAAACTTCTGCGAAAAAGTAGGTGCAGATGTTGACA
>CALKUG010000098.1 GCA_937996765.1 uncultured Ignavibacteria bacterium | reverse complement strand
AAAAAGTGTGTTACCATTATCTGCAGTTTTCATAACAAAAACTTTATTTGCTGTTTGATCAGCTAATGTAATAAATAACGAATTGTCAGCTGTGCTTCCAACAACAGTCATCATATCACCAATTCTCTTTGCGTTTGCTGTTATAATGCCACTAAAAGATGTTTTAGCAGTGTCATTAATGGTTGCAAACTTATAAATGTTTATTGGACCTGCTGCAGAATTATTCATATTACAAACATACATAACCCCATCGGTTGAAAAACCGGCATCACTAACAGCAAAAACACCGCCACTAATGTTTCTTGGGTCAATCATTTTTACAGAATCACCATTAATAGCATTAATAACGACCATTTTAATGCCGCCATTCCTTGATACTATTACAAGTTGATTTGTTGCTTTGTTGAGCGCAAAGGCTCTTTCATTATTTGCGGTACTAAACCAGCTTGGCAATGTGCTTGCCGCGGCTGATTTTTCCCAGAGAGTTGTTACCTGAGCATAGCTTACGCTCATAGCAACTAAAAGAAATAGTAATGTGAATTTTTTCATAACTCTTATCCCAAAGTTGATGACTAAAAATAGTTAATTGAACAATTGATAAAATAATGATTTTATACAATTATACAAACTTAATCCTCGTTATTTTATCGGTTTAAACTAAAAAAGGGACAACCTTACTCAGGTTGTCCCTTTTACAAAGGTGTTAATTAATCTAACTGGGTAAGTTTAATCTATTTATTGCGCGTTTTAGTGCAAGCTCTGCTCGGGCAGTATCAACTGCTTCGGCCTTTACAGCAAGCCGTTCTTGAGCACGTTGCTTTGCTTTTTCGGCTCTGCTTTTATCAACCTCGTTACGAGACTCAACAGAATTGGAAAGTACAAGCACCTTATTATCGGTTACTTCTACTACTCCGCCTGAACAAGTAAAGTAATCAGGGTTGCCGTTAGCATCTTCGATTTTAACATAACCAATTTCCAAAGTGCTTATGATTGGAGCATGATTATACAAAATCTGAAAACTACCATGTGTTCCCGGTACTGTCACAATTTGAACTTCACCTGAATAAACAGACTTTGAAGGTGTAAGAATTTCTAAACTAAAAGTCTTCATATTTTATTACAACTGTTTAGCTTTTTCATATACTTCACTTATGTCGCCTACGTACATAAACGCTGCTTCCGGTATATCGTCGCATTCGCCGTTGATAATAGCTTGGAATCCTTTTATAGTATCTTCCAATTTAACATATTTACCCTTAAATCCGGTAAACTGTTCTGCAACGCTAAATGGCTGTGAAAGGAAACGTTGAATTCTTCTAGCTCTACGTACAATCAACTTATCCTCATCTGAAAGCTCATCCATACCGAGAATGTTGATGATATCTTGCAAATCTTTGTAGGTTTGAAGTATCTTTTTAACATTTCGCGCTGTCTGATAATGAACTTCACCAATAATTGCAGGATCAAGAATACGTGAAGTTGATTCAAGAGGGTCAACAGCGGGATAAATACCCATTTCTGAAATTTGACGACTCAATACAGTTGTTGCATCCAAGTGCGAAAACGCTGTTGCAGGAGCAGGATCTGTTAAGTCATCTGCAGGTACGTAAATTGCTTGCACTGAGGTGATAGAACCTTTATCTGTAGAAGTAATACGTTCTTGGAGTGCACCCATTTCAGTAGCCAAATTGGGCTGATAACCTACTGCTGAAGGCATACGACCTAACAGAGCGGATACTTCAGAACCTGCCTGTGTAAAACGGAAAATGTTATCAATAAACAACAAAACGTCTTTTTGTTCTTCATCACGGAAATACTCCGCGATTGTTAAACCTGTTAAAGCCACACGAAGACGTGCTCCGGGAGGTTCGTTCATTTGTCCGAATACAAGTGCTGTTTTATTAATAACACCCGATTCAGTCATTTCGCCAAACAAATCGTTACCTTCTCTGGTACGCTCGCCAACACCTGCAAATACCGAATAACCACCATGGTGAGTTGCAATATTGTTAATCAACTCCATAATTACCACAGTTTTACCAACACCTGCACCACCAAACAAACCTGTTTTACCACCTTTTGAGTATGGCTCTAACAAGTCGATAACCTTAATACCGGTCTCGAACATTTCTGATTTGGTTGATAGATTCTTAAAATCCGGAGGTGTGCGGTGAATTGGATAACGCTTCCCAGTTACAAGATCACCTTTGTTATCAATAGGGCTTCCAACTACGTTGATCAAACGACCTAATGTCTCAGGACCAACGGGAACAGTTATTGGGCCGCCGGTATCTATACAATCCATACCTCTGACCAAACCATCGGTTGAATCCATTGCAACCGCTCTAACCCTGTCCTCTCCAAGATGCTGCTGAACTTCTACGGTTAATTCCTCCGTTTTTCCTTCTACGGTTACACGGTGAATTTTAACTGCATTTAAAATATCGGGTAAATGAGATTCATCAAATTGAATATCAACAACCGGACCTATAACTTGTACGATTTTACCTTTTTTGGCGGACATTGTTCTCCTAGGAAAATTTATTTATCAAAAAACAAAATTACTGAAAAAGTACACAACTATAAAATCGTTTTTTTCAGTAAAAACGTTCAAAACTTAAGATATTTATTTAGAATTTTTTAATAATACTTTAATACTATCTGATATCAGTTGATAGTTGGAATCTCACTACGCGATTATTCTTGCTATCTGCTATGTAAATTATTCTATCATGAAAGGCAACACCCGAAGGACCGTTAAACAAAGAACGACCTCCGAAAGCTTGTAATTGGTCACCATCGCTATTAAACCTGTAAACACTATCCTTTTGTGCATCAACGATATAAATGTTTCCTGATTCATCAACCGTAATATCCTCAGGTTTATCAAAGCGATTAGGAATCATCATATCTGTACCGATACTTAATCTGTTTTGATATCCCTCACCGAGATTGGTAACTACATACGTGAGCCACTGGCCTTTAAAACTTGTGCTTCCGGTAAATGCCATAAACAGATCCCTGTTTCTGTTGTTAGATGGACTTAATGCACTAATTCCATTGGCAGAAAGTAAACCTGTTCCGGTTGGAGTAATATCAGGTACAATTCCTAACAAACTATCTCTTTTCGAACCATCTTTTGTTTTAATAAACTGCAACATGGCGTTATCAGGTGCTGAGAAGTTTGAGTTGGCAGGTCCCTTTCTTGCTACAATAAATGAGTTATCAAAAAAGGAAGCTATACCGGTGTACTCAACACGTAAATCTTGAGGTGTAAGTGAAAAACCCGGTGTTGGGTAAACTCGCTCCAATGACGCCGCTGAGAGATTATGGTTAGCTTTAACAAGATTCACTTTGAACACTGAACCAAGTGTAGTAGTGGTACCGGAAATCACTGTATCAAGTTTTGCGCAAATTATAAGATTTAACTGAAAATCTTGAGTTATTGCCACAGGTTTTTTAACTGCAATGGTTCCAAGTATTGTACCATTCAAGTTCATCATCACTACACGGTCGTTATCAGTATCGGCAACATATACAAAAATATCATGTCCGATATGTACATCTTGAGGATTGTTAAAGCCCTCGAATGCAGGACTGATTGGAATATATGTTGTATCCCCAATTGTACCTCCGCCTTGATTCGCCTGAAATTGAGAGAGATCTAACTGATCACCACAGCCGGCAAAAAAGAATATTAATACAAATGAGAGTGATAAAATTGATTTCATTTTCATAGCTTATAAACCTAATGTAACTGTTAATCTGTGAACCGAGCCAAATTTATCAAATCTCACAAATGAGTAATCAAATCCAACTGATATTACATTAAAATTCTGCTCCAAGCCAATACCGGCACTAATATCTTGACCTTCAACATTGAGCTTATACCCTGCTCTTGCTGAAAGTTCAGTTCCAAAAGAAGGCATTGCATAGGCATATTCACTACCCAACGATAAACTCTCGCTGTTATCATTAGGATGGTTGAGTTGAGCGGATAAGGTAACTCTTTGAATCTCTGTTTGATATGGCTCAACTGCAAAACCCAATCTAAACATTGTAGGCGGTGAAAATTGTTGCCAATCAGATATTTTCTCGTTAGACCCTACAGCCACAATATCACCATTAGGTTGAAGTTGTCCGCCAAAGTTACTGAATGTAACCGCAAAGCGCGATGTACCTAAACCTGTCCAATAATAAGTACCCAAATCAACAAGAAAGCCACTCATGGTTAATTCAGCAAGTGTTGAGTGTACATATTTTACAGTTCCACCAAAACTAAATTTATCAGTCATTCTCTTTGCGTAGGTGAGCGAAAAAGCAAAATCACTCACATTAAAAAACTCACCCGTTCCAAATGGTTGAAATTCCGTTGTCCTCTTCATTTGGTCCATAGTCACCGATGTAACTGAAAAACCAAGAGCGTCATTTACACCAAGATGATAAACGGCTCCAAAAAAGTTATGGTCTATATCCACCAACCATTTGTTATGCGAAACTATAACTTCGTTTCGATTAAACTGCACCAAGCCGGCGGGATTCCAATACATTGCGGTAGCATCATCGGCCACTGCCACAAATGCATCACCCATTGCGGTAGCTCTACCACCTGCTCCTATTTTCAAAAACTGAGCGGTTGATATACCAACGCGCTGTTCACCTAACACGGGAAATAATTGTGCGAAGGTGGCGCAGTTAAAACTTAAAAACAATACTGTTGCTATTACTAATTTTTTCATAATTAAAACTTAACGCTCACACCTACTTTAACATTTCTACGGGTAAGATATCGAGCCGGATCGTATGGATACGGACTTATCGGGGCTTGCAAATCTGGATACTTTGGATCATTATAAGAATTTGGCGTGGGGTCACCGGTCTCGTATGCTCTGCCTGTAACGGGATTTATAATTGCAGAGTTGTAACGATCTAAAAGATTATTTACTTCAACAAATACAGTAAAATTCAATCCTGAGAATTTGATGTATTTTTCAAAATTCAAATCTATCCAGAACCAATCGTCACCTAACTCACCATAGCGGTTTGTTCTATCAGATTCATAGATGGGGCGACCGTTGGTTGTATAATTACCTGTAAAATTGGCAGGTGTATAACGTTTACCAGATTGATAGAAGAATCTAAGATTTACATTGTAATCATCCAATATTCCTTCGCCAAACCCAAAAATCGGCTCGCCTGAACGAACAAAGAAATTGGTACTTATAGTGGCGGTTATAGGTCTATCCCAGGGCATAAATTCTTCTTTTATTGCTTCATCTATGTCTCCGGCATCAACAAGAACGCCTTCATCTGCTGATGAGCTTTTACCGGTTACTTCACTATATGTAAATGATGCTAAACCCGTAAACCATCTTCCTAATCTCTTTTTATATTCAAATTCAATACCACGTGAGCGTGCATAATCTGAGTTGACATAAGTGATAAAACTATTCGCTGAAAAACGAGGGGAAGTGATTTTCGAACGTCTCGTACTCACATAATCATAGATGTCTTTATAGTATGCAGTTATCGTCAAAACATCATCCATAGTAAACTGCGTTTTTACACCCATTTCGTATGCTACGGTTGTTTCAGGTTTCAAATTGGGGTTACCAAATTTCTGAAATGATGATTGTGCGTTGTACGGACTTAATTTTGCATAAACAAACTGAGGTTTTGGCCATTTGC
This sequence comes from uncultured Ignavibacteria bacterium, assembly GCA_937996765.1. GTDB lineage: Bacteria > Bacteroidota > Ignavibacteria > Ignavibacteriales > Ignavibacteriaceae > CALKUG01. Next base: position 1,073 of record CALKUG010000098.1, on the reverse strand, counting down.
TAAAGTGACCGTAGGAGAAAAACAAAGTCTGGTTATCGGTAATTGGATGTGAAATACCCAAACGAGGACTCAATCTTGCCTTAAAGTACCTATTATTAAACCAAGCAATACTTTCTTCTTTGTAAATGGGTCTTAGTTCATCCGGTATGGTTACAACATCAGGATTATCTATAGCATCATCAACAAATTTACCCGGGAACCAAAAATCGAGCCGTAAACCGAAATTCAGAATCATACCGCCGAAGTTAATATTATCCTGTGCATAAAAAGAACCCATAGCCGGGTAAACTTTGTAGATATCATTATTCAGACCTAAGTCACCAACCCAAGGTTTGTAAATCTCAACTACTTGCATTTCTTGGAATTGCAGTTGCATTCCTGATTTAAACTTGTTTTTTTCATCAAAGAAACTGGTTAAATCAAATTTAAATGCATATTCACGTACATAATGGTCTCTCCATGTAAATGGATTACCCACATCCCAAAAACCATCTCCTGGAATTACGCCAATGGTATCGCCTGTTAAATTATAGTATTCAACCGGATAGTTGGGAATATCCAATGGTTCTCTATAATTACGCCAATCTGTACCATTAGCATCTGCTCTTAGGTTTGTATAAAAATAGCTCAATCGCAGATCATAAAACGTGCTGTTATTCAAGGTGTGCGTAAGTGAGAATGTGTGATTCATATTCTTATGAGTAAACACATTCGCTTGATTCAAAATATTCTGAAATTCGTATTGATACCCCGGACTTGGTTCAACATATTCCAAGTTTGATTGTAATGATTGAGAATTTTGATTTATCCCTACCGATTGCGAAACAGAATAACTAAACTTCATGGTTGGGGTAGCTTTATAAGTAAACTTACCCATTCCGAAGTAATTATTTTCCACTTTGGGTGCAAAACGGGTTCCAAAAAAAGTAGAACTATTTAAACGGCTTGTTTGTGGTTTAAAGAAACCTTGAGTTATGCCGTTGGAAAGTCCTGCATAAAAATTCCCAAAGAACGATAAATCACCTGGTAAATCAATACCCGAATAAATACCAAAACCAAAATCACGTGAATAT
>CALKUG010000097.1 GCA_937996765.1 uncultured Ignavibacteria bacterium | reverse complement strand
ATCCCACTGTAAAGCGTTACCAACATCGAGCGTTCTGCTTCGCCATCCACTAACATCGCCACTAAATCAACATAACTGTATCCGCTTTCAATTCTATATCGCCCCGCTTTTATTTTAGTATCTGCACCGAGTATAAAACCTAAAACTTTTAATGGTGTAACAGATTCAACAATGCCCTGCTCTTTGAGCTGCTCTAAAACTCTATTGTAGGAGTCACCCTGCTCTACAGTAAAGGTTGCAAACTTGTTGTTTTTTAATTGATGTGGTGAAAAAAACAGATAAAGCATTGAAATAAGCAAAACAATAAAAACTGCCGCTGAGATTGTATAAATCTTGGGTATTGCTTTCAAACGCACGAGAAAATCAATTTTAGGTTCGTTGTTCTGGTTCAAAATCATTTACATACTTACTTTGAAATGAAGGATAAGCGGTTACGTTGTAACCAAATCGTTCGCCGGCAGCATACAATAACTCCCCTCGTTTGGCTATCATGGCAGCGTTATCTCCGCAGAATTCTGTTCCGGGGATTACCACTTGAATTCTATGTTTGTTCGCAAGATTCTCAATCATTTCACGAACTGCGGAATTTGCTGCAACACCACCTGCTAACGTTAAGGATTTTGGTCGGAATTGTTTAATTGCTTTCTCAGTTTTTTGTTTCAATGCAGTAACCACTGCATGTTGAAAAGATGCGGCTGTATCTGCAATGATTTGTTCGTCTTTTATTGCATCACCAAGTTTTTGAGTATGCCTTAAAACAGCGGTTTTTAGACCGCTAAAAGAAAAATTAAACCCGCTCACTTCGGCAATTGGAAATTGAACGGCTTCAGCATTCCCTTGTGCTGCAAGCTTTTGAATTTTTGGACCTCCGGGATAGCCCAACCCAAGCAGCTTCGCTACTTTGTCAAATGCTTCCCCTGCAGCATCATCTATGGTAGAACCAAGTTTAACAATTTTTGTTGGTGACTCAACCAACATCAAAAGTGTGTGCCCGCCACTTACTATAAGCCCTAATATTGGAAATTGAGGTTGCTCGGGCATGAGAAATCCTGAAAACAAATGTCCTTCAATATGATTGACAGGTACAAAAGGTTTTTGCAGAGTATAGGCGAGAGCTTTTCCAAACGAAAGCCCAACAAGCAAAGCACCAATGAGTCCCGGACCTGCAGTAGCAGCAACAACATCAACATCGGTTAATGATATAGAAGCTTCTTTAAGAGATAATTCGAGGAGGGGTTGTATTTGTTGCAAATGTGCCCTGCTCGAAAGTTCGGGGACAACTCCACCGTATTTTTTGTGAAAATCCTGCGAAAAAATAACGTTACTTTTTAAATCACTATTTGCAAGTACCGCAACAGAAGTTTCATCG
>CALKUG010000096.1 GCA_937996765.1 uncultured Ignavibacteria bacterium | reverse complement strand
AAAACAATAGATACCAATTTGATTATGCGAACTATGATTTATGGGGAGGAATTTATTCTTATTGGGACTGAAAGGTCTTTACGAAAGGGATGCGAGATACTCTTCTAATATAACCGCGGCTGCATTTTTATCTATCAACGATTTATCTCTGCGTTTGTGCTTCCCCTTAACTGATTGGATTATGCGCTCAGATGCAATGCTCGAACTAAATCTTTCGTCCCATAACGCAACTTCTTTTCCGATTGCGGTTTCAAGCTGAGCTTTAAACTCAAAAATCTTTTTTCGAACGTCTCCCGCACTGCCTTCGTCGTTCATGGGGTCGCCAAGGATAACCGCACTTACTTCTTCTTCTTTAATAATTGTAAGCAAGGTTTGGATTAAGATTTCGTCGTTAGGAATGGTTTTGTAAGGGGTTGCTATAATCTGCATGGGGTCGGAGAGTGCCAAGCCCACGCGCTTTGCGCCGTAATCTATAGCAAGAACGCGACCTTTTACGCGGAAGGTTTCTGCATCACTCATTAATTAGACACCAAACGTGTTATTGAGTGAATTCCCTTGATACGCTTGAGCCTCTCTATCAGCCGCGAAAGGTGATCGAGATCATTTACATACACAGTCACGGTTCCTTCAAACCAACCATCACCGGTATCAAAATTAATTGATTTGATACTCGTGTTTTTATAGGTTACAATAGAGTTTGCAATTTCATTCAGCAAACCGGCTTGGTCTTCACCTTGAATGCGAAGTGCACCAATAAACACTGAAGTTTCAGAGTTGGGCCACGCCAATGAGATTATTTTCTCGGGTTCTTTTTTAGAGATTTCAATAAGATTCTTGCAGTTTTTTCTATGAATCTTGATTCCTTCGCCAATGGTTATGTACCCTGCTACGGGGTCACCGGGTATAGGGTTACAACATTTGGAATAGGTGAACATTAACTTTGTGTTAACGCCATCTATTACTAAATCACCTGAGTGTCCGCGAGCAAAATCCGCAAACTTCTCAAACTTTAGTGCCTGCTCTTTTGGCTTTTCTTCAACGGGTTTAGGCGGATTGAGCACTAAGTCCAAATCAACTTTACCCTGAGCTATGGCAATATAAAACTGTCTTACGTTATCGTACTTGTTGGTTAGAGCAAGTTTAATTAAATCCTGATTGGTATAAGGGAGTTTTAATTTCTTGTACTTTTTCTCAAGTGATTCTTTTCCCGTTACGGCTAAAAGGTCTTCTTCTTTGCGCAGGAATTTGCGAATCTCCAACTTGGCTTTAGGAGTTACAACAAATTTAAGCCAGTTTTTATTTGGGGTTTGATTTTTGGATGTGAGAATTTCAACCTGGTCGCTGCGTTTGAGTTGATAGTCAAGCGGAACAACCTTACCATTAACCTTAGCGCCAATGCAATGATAACCCACCTTGCTATGAACGTTAAAAGCAAAATCAACGGGAGTAGCTCCTATAGGCAAACGTTTAACATCGCCGGTTGGGGTGAATATATGAACCTCCTCAAAATTGGAGTCCATTTTCAGCCCATCAACAACATTCGATTGTATGTCCTCGGGGGAACTGTTTTCAAGCAATTCACGTATAGATGAGATATAAGCCACTGCAGCATCTTCGATGTGCTGTTTACCCTCTTTGTATCCCCAATGCGCAGCAACACCCTTTTCTGCAATCTCATGCATATTTTTAGTGCGTATCTGAACCTCAACCATTAACCCATCCAAACCTACAACTGTGGTATGTAGTGATTGATAACCGTTCGATTTAGGTATTGCAATATAATCCTTAAACCTATCAGCAACGGGGGTGTAAAGTGAGTTCACAATACCAAACGCCATATAACAATCGTTAACGTTTGGCGTATCCAAAATTATACGTACTGCAAACAAATCGTAAATCTCTTCAAACGGTTTGTTCTGTTTAATCATTTTTCGATAAATTGAGTACAGGTGTTTGGGTCTGCCTGAAAGGTCGTACTTTAGATCTGCTTCAGCTAATTTATCTTCAATGGGTTTTTTGAACCCTTCGAGATAGTTTTCGCGTTCAGTTCGTTTCGCATTAATCTTCTTTTTAATCTCGTCGTACGCATGCCTGTTGATTTCCTTGAATGCAAGGTCTTCGAGTTCCCACTTAATTCTACCCAAACCAAAGCGGTTTGCGAGCGGTGCAAAAATCTCTTTTGTTTCGGTGGCTATGCGTTTACGCTTTTCGGGTTTTAACCATTGCAACTCCCGCATATTATGAAGACGGTCGGCTATTTTAACAAACAGTACCCGCAGATCCTGACTAACATAATTGAAGAATTTTTTGTAGTTCTCCCCAATAGCAATGTTTAGTTTTTCGAAATCTTTTTCAATTTTGGTAACACCATCTACAATAATCTGAACTTGTTCACCAAATTCTTCGCGTATAGATTCGGATGTAATTTCAGAGTTCTCTTCGATGGTATCATGCAACAACCCTCCAACAACGCAATACTCATCAAACGTAAGTTCTTCGCAAAGTATTCTCGCAACCGCATAGGGATGCCAAAAATACGGCTCTCCCGAAGCACGCTTTTTATTTGCATGCGCAACTAACGAATAGCGATAGGCTTTTTCAACCAACTCCCTTTTGTAATTAGGGAACTTGATTGAACATAACTCTAAAAGCTCGTTGAGTTTTTGTTGCTCCAGCGGTGTCATAGGTGTAAAATCCGACCTAAAGTTTTAATGGAAGTCCATT
>CALKUG010000095.1 GCA_937996765.1 uncultured Ignavibacteria bacterium | reverse complement strand
GACCTCAACATTTCCTATCACGTTGGTGTTGATGGACTCTCGATATTACTTATTCTTTTAACTACATTTATAACACCTCTTGCACTGTTGGGTTCCTATTCAGGAATTACAGATAAAGTTAAAGAATTTAATTTCTTTATACTCGTACTTCAAACCGGTATGATTGGTGTGTTTGTATCCCTCGATTTGTTTTTGTTTTACATTTTTTGGGAAGCAATGCTCATCCCGATGTATTTTATTATAGGCATCTGGGGCGGTCAGCGTAGAATATATGCTTCCGTAAAGTTCTTTATTTACACCATGGCAGGCAGCTTGTTGATGCTTGTGGCTATCATTTGGCTAGCATTCTATGCGCAAGGTACACTTGGTAAGTTCACCACCGATTTACTTGAGCTGTATGCAATTGGTCCTAACGTTCAAACCGATATTCAGAACTACCTTTTCCTTGCATTTGCAATAAGCTTTGCAATTAAAGTGCCCTTGTTTCCATTGCACACATGGTTACCCGATGCACATACCGAAGCACCAACAGCGGGTTCTGTGATACTTGCGGGCGTTTTGCTTAAAATGGGTACCTACGGACTCATACGCTTTAACTTACCGCTTTTCCCCCAAGCGTCCATACACTTTGCTCCATATATTTCGGCTCTTGCTGTTATAGGAATTATTTACGGCGCATTGGTTGCGATGGTGCAAAAGGATATGAAAAAGCTTGTTGCTTATTCCTCCGTTTCGCACTTAGGATTTGTAGTACTCGGTATTTTTGCTTTTACGCAAGAAGCAATGCAAGGTGCAATTATCCAGATGGTGAACCATGGATTAAGCACAGGAGCACTCTTCTTTTTAGTGGGTTTCGTTTATGAGAGAACCCATACAAGGATGATTGCCGATTACGGCGGAATAGCTAAGGTTGTTCCAGTTTTTGCAACCATATTTATGATTACTTCATTCTCTTCGATTGGTGTACCGGGATTAAACGGATTTGTTGGAGAGTTTTTAATTTTGCTTGGTACTTTTAAATCACCGATTCTTTACAATTGGTGGTTTGCAATTTTTGCTGCAACAGGAGTTATTTTTTCGGCGGTTTATATGCTTTGGCTTTACCAAAGAGTATTTTTTGGAGAGTACAAAGAAAAAGAATCTTTACATCACCTTACCGAATTAAACTCAAGAGAGTTGGTTGTTTTATTGCCCTTATTAGTTTTTATTGTGGTAATTGGTATTTATCCAACTCCATTCCTTAATATGACTGATGGTGTGGCAGCGAATATTATAGCAACCGTTATGAACTCACTCAAATAGAGTTGATGAAGCAAACAGCTCTTATATTTTTGTTCTTTTTATTTGCACTAAGTTCGCTTATTGCTCAGAGTAGTAATGCAAGTGTTGAAATTAACGATACACTAATTGTTAAAAAACAGACGGCTACCATTACTCAAGGTTCAAAGATTCATCACCGTGAGTACGAGCAATTACCGCCTGTTATTAGCGTGATACCATTTGCAAGTTTGTTGATAATGCTTGCAACAGGACCTTTGTTTTTTAAGCATTTTTGGGAAAAGTATTATCCCGTAATTGCTATAGGTCTTGGCATTTTGGTTACGGTATTTTATGTTTTTGTAATGAATGATTGGCACGCGATGTTTCATTCATTAACAGAGTATATTTCGTTTATTGCTTTGCTTGGCTCGTTGTTTGTGGCTTCAGGCGGAGTGATGATTAAGGTTCATAAGAAACCTACTCCAATTATCAATGTTCTTTTTTTATTGTTTGGTGCTGTAATTGCAAACGTAATTGGAACTACCGGTGCTTCTATGCTTCTGATACGTCCGTTTATGCGGATGAATCAAGATAGAATGAAGCCGTATCTTGTAGTATTCTTCATTTTTGTCGTAAGTAATTTAGGTGGCGGATTAACTCCACTTGGAGATCCACCCCTCTTTTTAGGATTCTTGCGTGGTGTTCCATTTATGTGGGTTTCTGAACAAGTGTTTATCATTTGGGTAATTGGCATTGCCCTTGTTCTCACTGCCTTTTACTTGTTCGATAAAAACAATACCACTGATGATGACCCAGGTCGTTTGTATTCTAATTCTATAGAATTCAAAGGTTGGCTTAACATTGGTTTTTTGGCAGTCATAATAGGATCAGTATTTCTCGATCATAATGTTTTTGATTGGGTTCCTGTAATACCCTATGTCCCTTTTGGTCTTCGAGAGATACTTATGTTTGCCGTTATGTTTTTCTCGTTTAAATTCGCCTCAAATGAAATTCACAAAGCAAACGAATTTAATTTTGAGCCAATTAAAGAAGTAGCAATTCTTTTTATTGGAATCTTTTTAACAATGGTTCCTGCGTTACAGCATATTAGCAATTTTGCTCGAGTTAATAGTGATTTCTTTACCACCAGTACTATATACTGGATTTCGGGTTCATTATCCTCAGTATTAGATAATGCCCCAACATATTTGAATTTTTTAAGTGCAGCTATGGGTAAAGTGGGGCTGGATGTTGATTCGGTTGCTGACGTTAAAAAATTTGTTGAACTTAACTCGCAGCCCGGCACAGGAATAATAGACTTAGTGGCAATATCGGTTGCAACGGTATTTTTTGGAGCCGTAACTTATATTGGTAACGGACCCAATTTTATGGTTAAGTCAATTGCAGAACAACGCGGAATAAAGATGCCAAATTTTGTAGAGTATGTTTACAAATATTCTCTGC
>CALKUG010000094.1 GCA_937996765.1 uncultured Ignavibacteria bacterium | reverse complement strand
GGCGGATAGGCCATTAATTAGTTTTGAAATTATACCTCCACAACGTGGTGGAGATTTTAGAAGTCTGATTCAGGTCATTGAAGATATAGCCACATACAAACCGCCATTCATCGATATTACTTCGCACTCTGCGGAGGTTGTATATGATGAGACACCAAATGGCATCAAAAAGCGTATTGTACGCAAAAGACCCGGTACACTTGGTATATGTGCCCTTATACAAAATAAATTTAACATAGAAGCTGTGCCTCATATTCTGTGCAAAAACTTTACTCGCGAGGAAACGGAAGATTTTTTAATTGAATTGAATTACATAGGTGTTCAAAACGTACTTGCCATTCAAGGAGATGATAAGGGCTTTAACAAAGCTCTCCCTGATGGAAGAACCTCTAATAAATACGCTTCCGACTTAGTAGAACAAGTGAAGGATATGAATGCAGGTAAGTTTTTAGAAAAAGATTTGCTCGATGCTCAACCCTCCAATTTCTGTGTAGGAGCAAGCGCTTACCCCGAAAAACATTATACCTCGCCCAATCTCAAAACGGATTTGTTTTATACAAAACAAAAAGTTGATAAGGGTGCCGATTATTTAGTAACCCAAATGTTTTTTGACAATAAGGTTTACTTCGATTATTTAAAAGCTGCTCGTGATATGGATATTAAAGTTCCTATTATACCGGGCCTAAAAATAATTACCTCAAAATCGCATCTTACCAATATACCGGCGCATTTTCATATTAACTTACCAGAGGATTTAACAGGCGAATTGCTCGAAGCCCGTCCCGATCAAATATTGGATATTGGAATTGAATGGGCTGCCAAACAGGTAATTGACTTATTGGATAACGGTGTACCTACTGTGCATTTTTACATCATGCAGTCATCAAAGCCCGTCAAAAAGCTCATGGATAAATTAAAATTATTCCCTAAATACTTCCCGGGATTCTAATGAAATTACAATTGCCAACTTCCCAATTGATGAGATTAGGGAAAAAGTTGCAATGGGGTATAGCAGGTTTGGGAAGATTTTCTGAAACCGCTATAATTCCTAATTTGCAGTTGATACGCAAGGCATCTGTTCGCTCCGTATATAGCAGCAGTGCACTTCGAGCTGAGGAAATTGCTCAAAAGTTTGGTATTAGCTATCATTATAGTGATTTTGATCGATTCCTTTCATCAGGTATAGAAGCTTTGTATGTTGGCAGTACAAACGCTGATCATTATTCACAAGTTATGGCAGCACTCAAAAAAGGGATACCTGTATTGTGCGAAAAACCACTTGCTCTTTCCTCAGAACAAGCACGAGAAATGGTAGAACAATCTAAAAAGTACAATACTCCTCTGGCAATAAACTACGTTTATCGCTATCATCCATTACTTGCAAAAGCCAAGGAAATGATTGACTCTCATAAGATTGGTAAACTTCTTTCAATATCAGCAAACTTTAACATCAATTTTATTCCTGAGGATAATTTCCGCTTTAAGCGTGAAATTAGCGGTGGCGGCGTAATCCGTGATTTGGGAACACACATGATAGATTTGTTCCGATACCTCGGTGGTGATATTTGCGAGGTAAAAGGATATACAGAATCATTGATTTATCAAGGAAATGTGGAAGATTTTGCTGTTGGTGTTTGTAAGTTCACAAAAAGCGGCTACGCACAATTTAACGTTGCTTTCTGTGCAAAAAAGGCAAGTAATAGAATTGAAATTATAGGACACAACGGCTCTTTAATTCTCGATGGCATGGTTAATAACCGTTTTAACTCAACAAAATTGACTATGTTGATTGAAGGTCAACCCAGACTTGCTTTTCGAAAGAGGGCCAACAAATTAAAGTTGGCATTAATGGATGTAACAAATTCCTTTCTTAACGATAAGCCAATCAAAGTGACCGGTGAAGATGGTTTGGCGAATCTCATTATCATGGAACAGTTTGAGAAAAATGCTTCTGAGAGATAGCTCCGAAGATATTGTTCAGCAATTTATAAGCATCGGTAAGCGCATCGTAGCGCATCAACTTAACTCGGGCTTAGATGGTAATATATCGGTACGCTCAACACGAGGGATGTTTATAACTGCAAGCGGTGTAGATAAAGAGTTTATTTCTGCTGATGATGTTATAAAAATTTCGTTTGATGGTACGCTCCTTAATGGAAATAAAAAGCCAAGTACTGAGTTTAAACTTCATAGTGCTATTTATAACAACAGACCTGATATTAACGCTATTATTCATACGCATCCGCGATATACAACAGCTTTTGCAGCAGCAGGCAAAACAATATCTACGAATTGTTTCCCGGAAGTATTTCTAAGTTTGGGTAAGGTTCCAATTTGTCCTTATGCTACACCCTCAACCGATGAAGTGCCCGAAAGTATTGTCCCAAATTTGAACGGTACTATGGCGTTGATACTTGCAAATCATGGTGCTGTTGCCTTGGGAAAATCTTTAGATGATGCATTTTATAAGATGTTAAAACTTGAACACACAGCCTCGATACAGATAGCTGCCCAAGCCATTGGTGGTGTTAAAGAAATTTCGGAAGAGAAACTCAAAAAATTATTAAAGATAGCTCCCCAGGCTTATGGTTATAAGGAGATTCCCCAAAGTGAATAAAAAAATTGTTTTGTTGGTCGGTGGTGCTTCCGCGGAGCGCCCCGTGTCTAAAATGTCAGCTAAAGCTGTTTATGAAGCCTTGATACGCTTGGGTAATCAGGTTACCCTTATAGATCCGGCATACGGCTCAACTCAACCAAATAAAACAGAGATGTTTTTTGATACTTCCGATTTTATGGAAATATCCAAAGAAAACTACCTTTCTGCTTTTATACTACCGGTATTCAAAGAAGCCGAGGTTGTGTTTATTGGACTTCACGGTAAATGGGGTGAAGATGGAACCGTTCAATCAATATTAGAATTGATGGGTATTCCTTATACGGGTTCCGGAGTAAGAGCCGCATCAATGGCGATGGATAAGGGCGTTTCTAAAATACTTATGCGTGATGAAGGAGTTACCGTTCCGGAAGGGTTTGTAGTTTATGGTTCTGCTTTTGATGTCCTTTCCATTCACAAAAAAATTACAACCGAAATTGGCTATCCCACAATTGTAAAACCCAATGATGAAGGTTCAACTATAGGATTGAGCATTGTTCAAGGATTTGATGAGCTGGAGCAAGCCTTAAATGAATCAGCTAAGTTTTCTCATGCAACTCTTGTTGAACAGTTTATTCCCGGTAGAGAATTGACAGTAGGAATTTTAGCTGATGAAGTTTTGCCGGTGTTAGAAATTGTACCCAAAAAGGGTATCTATGATTACGAAAGCAAATACACAAAAGGGTTTTCGGAGTATTTTGTACCTGCTGACTTAGAAAGCGGACTCACACAAGAATTAAAAAGACAATCGTTGTTAGCCTACAATGCTATTGGCTGTAAGAATTATGCACGGGTCGATTTTCGTCTCTCTCCTGAAGGAAAGCCCTACTGCCTTGAGCTCAATCCCTTACCGGGTATGACTGAAACAAGCTTGTTGCCCAAAATGGCTGCTGCTCAAGGGATTACGTTCGATGAATTGGTAAAAAGAATAGTGTTGTATGGTATCGAGTTTGCAAAAATCAAATAAAAAGAACCTGATTCTTTTAGCAATTATTGGTGCAGTTGTTCTTGCTCTGTCGTTTATTGTGTTCAATAAAAATGGGCTAATAAAGTATCTTTCTTTAAAATCAGAGCTTCAAGAAATGCAGACTGAATTAGATAGTTTAAGATACAACAACGAGCGGCTAAAAAAAGAGATTGATTCACTTGAACGTAAAATTCCTGCAAAAATTGAAACCACTGCACGCGAAGAGTATGGTATGAAACGCCCTAACGAAACTCCTGTAAGGGTTGAAGGAGATTCAAATGAAGCAGAGTAGTTCTCTTCCTAAGGTACCTCTGGCAGAGCGTGCTCGTCCTAAAGAGCTAAATGATTTTGTTGGGCAGGAGCATCTGGTTGGCCCGGGTAAACCAATTGAGCGCATGGTAAATCAAAATGTTTTGAGTTCGTTTATTATGTGGGGTAGCCCGGGTACCGGGAAAACAACTCTCGCAAAAATAATAGCCCATAAAACAGATGCGGATTTTTTTCAGCTTAATGCAATTTCATCGGGGGTGAAAGATATTCGCGATGTAATTGCAAAAGCTCAAGAAAATTCCAATAAGAAAACATTGCTCTTTATTGATGAAATTCACCGATTTAATAAATCACAACAAGATGCGTTACTTGGTGCTGTTGAATCAGGAACAATTGTATTAATAGGAGCTACAACAGAAAACCCCTCCTTCGAAGTAATCCCTGCTTTGCGTTCGCGGATGAGAATTTACAAATTGAACGACCTTAGTGAATCTGATATTATTTTGATAGTTAAAGGTGCTTTGTTAAAAGACGTATTTCTTAGTTCGCTACCACCTATTCAATTAGATTACGATTATCTTGCGTATCTTTCGGGCGGAGACGCGCGTACCGCATTAAACATACTGGAATCGGGTGTGATTCAAGAATTGGAATCGGAAAATATTGTTGTAGATAAAGCGGTAATTGAAAATGTTTTGCAGAGCAAAAACTTTTTGTACGACAAAGGTGGCGAGGAACATTACAACATCATATCTGCTTTCATAAAAAGCATGCGAGGGAGTGACCCTGACGCAGCACTTTACTGGCTTGCACGAATGATATCCGGAGGCGAAGATCCATTATTTATCGCCCGCAGAATGGTTGTATTTGCATCCGAGGATGTAGGCAATGCCTCACCAAATGCACTGGTTTTGGCGCAGGCAACTTTCCAAGCGGTTCATACTGTCGGTTACCCTGAAGCAAGGATAATTTTAGGGCAATGCACTACATATCTGGCCTCACAGCCAAAGTCGAATGCCTCTTACCTTGGTATTGATGAAGCAATGGCGTTGGTCGAAAAAAATCCCGCATATCCTGTGCCTCTTCATTTACGAAACGCCCCAACTTCTTATATGAAGAATATTGGTTATGGATCGGGGTACAAGTATCCCCATTCTTTTCCCAATCATTTTGTAATGGAGCAGTATTTACCAACGGAAATAAAAGACAAACAATTTTATAAACCCACTGCAAACGGACAAGAGAAAAACTTACTTGAACGGTTATCATTTTTATGGAAGGGGAAAAAGCATTATGAGGGGTAAAACAACAGAATAAGAATATTTTCAAAAATTCTTACATTTACTTTCCGAAAAATTTGAAAAAAGGAATTTATGTTAAATAATGATAGAAGAGTTGTAATTACAGGGATTAGCTCCATAACCCCTATCGGATTAACAGTTGAAGAGTTCAGAACTAATCTGTTTAATGGCGTAAGTGGTGCAGCCCTCATAACAAAATTTGATACATCTCGTGTAGATACAAAATTTGCTTGTGAAGTTAAAGGGTTCGATCCCGCAAATTATATGGATAAAAAATCTGCTCGAAGAATGGATTTGTTTTGTCAATACGCAATGGCTTCTTCATCGGTTGCTTTGCAAGATGCTATGATTAACCCCGAAGAACTTTCGATTGAAGATCGTGAAGATATGGGCGTTGTTTTTGGCAGTGGTATTGGTGGATTTAATACGTTTTACGAGCAAGCAACCACAAATTACACACAAGGACCTTCAAGAATCTCTCCTTTCTTTATTCCCATGATGATTCCTGATATTGCAAGCGGACAAATTTCAATTCGCTATGGTTTAAAAGGCCCCAACTACTGTGCCGTTTCTGCATGTGCAACAGCAAATAACAATATTATCGATGCCTTTATGTTGATTAAACAAGGCATGACCAATCTTATGATAGCCGGTGGTAGCGAAGCTCCACTTTGCGAGATTGGCATAGCAGGTTTTAATGCAAATAAAGCTTTGAGTACTCGTAACGATGACCCTTCCCGTGCTTCGCGTCCGTTCGATAAAACCAGAGATGGTTTTGTGATGGGTGAGGGTGGCGGTGCTATGATTCTTGAAGAATATGGACACGCAATTGCTCGTGGAGCTAAAATTTATGCAGAGATTGTTGGCGTTGGCCTATCGGCTGATGGTTATCATCTAACAGCTCCAGATCCCGCAGGAACAGGTGCGCAACTTGCTATGAAGCGTGCGCTTAAATCTGCTTCTCTAAAACCTGAGGATGTAGATTACATTAATATGCATGGTACTTCAACCGGACTTGGTGATATTGCCGAATCCAAAGCCATTAAATCCGTATTTGGTGACCACGCATACAAACTGAGTGTTTCTTCTACAAAAAGTATGACAGGGCACTTACTTGGCGCGGCAGGTGCTGTTGAAGCCATTGCTTCAATTCTTGCTATGCAAGAAGGTAAAATTCCCCCAACAATAAATTTCGAAAACCCCGATGAAGAGTGCGATTTAGACTATACGTTTAATGTTGCTAAAGAACGCAATGTTGATATCGCTATCAGCAATGCCTTTGGATTTGGCGGTCATAATACTTCAATAATATTTAAGAAAATTACTCAATAGGAGTGTGGGTCGCGGAGTATTCTCTGCGACCCACATCATTGGTTATGAAAACATTTTTGCTTTTTCTTGTTCTCGCAATTTCTCTCTCCCCTCAAAATCTACAATCGAATTCAACCTTCTCTTACGATATTCTCAACAAACCCGACGGTGTTGTTGCGGGGCCATTTACCTCTTTTGATTTTATTACTTGCTTCGATACACTCACTTCGGCCAAAGAGTTAGCGATTGAGATGGATTATAGTTTTGTTTTTAATGCAACTTACTTCGATTACGAATCAGGGATTTTTTCTCATGCAGGTTTATTGGTAATTGATGACTCAGTGTATTCCGCGTTAAAGGAAAACGATGCACAGCTATCTTATATCTGGAGTATCGAAAAAACTAAATCCCACTCTGAAGTTGAGCATATGGAGTTATGGATGCAGCCGGAAACAACATCGTTAATTGTTCAAACCGGACCGCGCATAATAACCAACTCGAAAATTGATACATTGGGTATAATGTATTCGATAAACGGAAATCACTCGCGCGAACGCACTATTGTAGTTATATTAGATAAAAAAATTCACTATGTATTATTGGTTAAAGATGATGTAACTCTTACGGAGTGCGCTAAACTCATATTGGGCTACGCTAAATTTAAGGGACATAGAATTGATGCAATAAATTTGGACGGTGGTTCCTCAACTGCTTACTTCTCCCAAATACGTGAACAAGCCCGATTTAGAGAAGATAAAAAACTTCCTCTATTTATCGGGATAAAGTAAGATTGTTATCAGAGTTAAAGGTTTAGAGAATGGAAATTAAAGAAGCCAATGCACACATTGACGCAATGTTGCTTCAAACGAGGCAAAACCATATGCGGCTCACGGCTATGACCGACCAAAAGGCGCATATTCTTATTGCAATTTCGGCGGTAACGTTAAACGTCTCTGCTTCGCAACTCGATAATCCGATGCTCAAATGGCCATTGCTAATTTTACTGGTTCAAGCTGTGATAACAATGTTTTTTGCATCATTGGTTATTATGCCCACTCTTCGTTTGTTTAAAAGCGGTTCCAAACCCGAAAAACTCCATTCAAGTTTTGCGACAAGTTTTGCGTCTCTTCCCTATGACGAATATATTCGTTTATTAGAAAAGGCATTTCAGAATAATGGGGAATTATATGAGATTATGGCTCGTGAGCTTTACGATAGTGCTCAGATTATTGTAAATAAGAAGTTTAGATTACTTAGGTATGCGTTTATTTCTTTTTTATCGGGGTTGGTAGTAACTTTGATAGCTTTTGTAATTACCGTGTTTGCTGCGTAAAATTTGTTCGGGCAAGAGAGGGCTCACACTCAACCCTCTCCTCCGAAACAGTTCATTTAACCATCAACAAAACTGAATATTATACTCCATAAATCGTACCAAATAGTTTTTTAGGTAAAATGTTAAAATTTGAAAGATTTGTTGTGGTTGAGTTTATCATTACAATAATTTTTTATTGAAATGATAAGAGTTTAATCTATTTTGGAGGATGTGGAAGGTGGATTGTAAAAGTTGACCCACTGCCTGGTTTAGAATTCGCTGAGATTGTGCCGTTATGTCTTTCAACAAATTCTTTACAAATTAAAAGCCCAAAACCGTGACCTTTTTCCCCGCCCGTCCCTTGGGCTATACTTGCCTTAAAGCTAAAAACTTTTGAAAGCACCTCTTCTGACATTCCGATGCCTTCATCTTTAACAAGAATTGTTGTACCGTATTGATCATTTTCGGCATCTATGAAAATAGATTTACCTATAGGTGAAAATTTGATGGCATTGGAGATCAGGTTTCTGAAAATGGTTAGTAGAATGTCGTAATCTGCATAAACGCTGAGTTTATTTGGCACAGAGAGTTGAATCTCTAACTGTTTTCTTTCAATGAGTTCTGTTAAATTGCCAATTACTGTTTCGAGTGCGGGCAGTAAATCAACTATTCTGGGTTGAAATCGAAAAAGTCCGGAAGTTGAGGTGGTCCAGGTAAGTAAATCTTGCATGAGGTTAAATGTACGAGAAATGGAATTATGGACTTTTGTTAATTTGTCTTTAAACTCTTCGGGTGAGAAATCTTCAAAATCGTCACGCAAGATTTCAATTAAATTCATAGAGGCAGCAAGTGGGCTTTTTAAGTCGTGTGCTAATAGAGCCATAAATTTATCTTTTTGAATATTCAATTGCGAAAGCTCGGTTACTGCTGTTTGTAATTCACGAGTTTGTCTTGCAACCGTTGATTCAAGAATAATGTTTTGCCGAAGCACGCTATCCATTGGGTAGCTTTCACCTGCCTGTTGCTCACTATCAGGTAAGGAAGTGTGAAAGTGATGAATCTTCCAACCATGTTCTCTTTTCAACAACAACATGGAATAACGAAGATTGTTAATTGAATAAGGGATATTTTGGTAAAGGGTACTCAACGTCATTTGCAGTTCTACTACTGAGGTATCGGGAGCAGAAAGTGAAATATGCGATTCATGAATGCTGTATTCCACAACATTGGGCGATTGTTCAATATCGCGTTTGAAGAATAAACAGGTGGAATCTAAATTATAGGAGGTCTCATCTTTTCCTGTTCCAAACCCGGAAATTTCATCATCAAAAAAGGATACGGTTTTCTCCCAATCCCTTAGGGAAAAATACGCATGAAAATACTCGAAAACTGTATCGAGCACCTGCTTTTTGATTAAATCATAATTCATAAAGCTAAATTACTGAAATGGCCACTTATATTAAAACAAATACAACAATAAAGTTAAAGTTTTTATCGTCATTATAGCTGTGCTAAAATCTAAAAATCGATGGATA
>CALKUG010000093.1 GCA_937996765.1 uncultured Ignavibacteria bacterium | reverse complement strand
TCAAAATCATACAACTCTTCTTGGCTGTAGGTGTTTGATAAGGATAGCATTGGGGTTTTATGTGCAGATTCAGGGAATGTTTTTGTTAAATCCGTTCCGACTCTTTGTGTGGGAGAAGAGGGACGTACATACTGTGGATTTTGGTTTTCCAATTCCAACAATTCTCTATACAGTACATCGTACTCATAGTCAGATATAACGGGCTCAGCCTTAACATAATAATGATAATCGTAATTTGTAAGTAGTGTCAAAAGCTCTTCAATACGCTTTTGGACTTCTTTACTCATTAAGTACTCCACCTCTTGTAATAACAAAGGTGGCTCGCTTGCCCGGCTTTTTAATAAAATCTACGGGTTTGCCTGCGAGAAACAAATCGAGTGCGCCCGAATTACCTGCAACTATTTTTATTGAGTCAATAGTAGTAACGCGCTTAGGTTCTTCTTTCGAAACATAGAAATCCGTTGTATCACGCTTTTTTACATCGATTAAGCGAATCCAAACCCTGTCTTCTGTTTTGAACTCCAATGCAAGCGAATCTCCCAACATTGGATTGCTGATTAATGTACCAGAGCTATCAACCGAATTGGTATCTTGCGTGATTGCAGGAACTTCGTATCTCGGTCCTTCTTGAGCAACAATCTCTTGTTCATCACTTGAACTGGTGGAAATAATCTGCGAGGGTTGATAAAACATAAAATACCAAACGGCAGCGGCAATTGCGGCAATCACAACAACAATACCGGTAATAAATGTCCCATCAATTTTGTTACCGCTATCGGCTTCCGGGTCTTTTTGAAGAATGGTGGCATCAACAAATTCTTTTTCAGGCTTTTGTTCCTGATCCAAACTCAGTTTCTGTTCCTGTTTAACTTCGTTATTTTTTTTGATGGGTTCTTCGGGTTCTGATTTTACTTCTTGAGCTTTTGGCTCTTCCTGTTTCTCAACCGTTTTTACGTCGAGAAGTGTAACCGGTCGATGAATTTCAATCGGACGCGAATCCTCGATTGGTTTTCCTTCTTTGAGCAGTTTATACTTTTTAATAATATCATCGGGAAATAACCCAACGGCTCCTGCTATCGATTTAAGAAATGCCGTAATGTAAAGTTCTTCAATAAAATCGAACTCGCCGTTTTCAATCGAGATTAAAGAACCACGATTAATTTTTGTAGCCGAGTAGAGATCGTCTATACTTAAGCCCTTGCGTTCGCGAGCAGCCTTTAATTCGTAACCTAATTTTTCAAATTTTGCCATAACGGTAATGTGCGTTTACTTGTTAGTTAATTCTTATTAATCTTGCAGAGAATGCCCCATCCATTCCATGCCTGTGCGGAAATGTCTGAAGACCACCTTCGGGGTTTGCAAACTGTTGCTCAAATTCTGTCAAATTCACTTCGAGTACAAAGTTAGGATGCTGCTTTAGAAAATGGTTAACTACCTGAATATTTTCTTCTGACTCGGTGGTGCAGGTACTATAAACAATTATGCCTCCGGGCTTAACCATATCAGCAGCTTTGTCTAAAAGACGGTTTTGTGTTTCTGTCATTTTCCGAATATCTAAAATTTCTTTTTTCCATTTTATATCCGGCTTTTTTGCCAATGTACCCATTCCTGTACAGGGCGCATCAACAAGAACTCGGTCGAACAATCCATCGTTATACTCCAATGCATCCATGGATTTGGAATTCACTATTGAGGTACCTAATCGATCAAATGATTCCTGCATTTGCGCAACTCGTGTAGAGAACACATCTAAAGCTACAACCTCACCTTTATTCTCCATCAATTCTGCAATGTACGCAGATTTACCGCCAGGTGCAGCACACATATCCAACACGCGCATCCCCGGTTCTGGCTTTAACGACTGAACCGCAACTCCTGTGCTTTCATCCTGAATGGTACAATACCCTTCGGTAAAAAGTTTTAGCTGGGTTATGTTGGAAAGATTTGTCAGCTTAAAATAATTGGGCATATAACTACTTTGTGTGAAGTTAATTTCTTGCTTATCCAATTCTTTTTTAAATTCTTCTACAGTAATTTTTAGAGTATTCACTCTCAGCGTTATACCCGGTTTTTCGTTGTTTGATGCAAGCAATTGTTCTGTTTCTTCTCTTCCAAAGCGGTCGAGCCAACGTTTTACCATCCATGCGGGGTGACTATAATAAGCAGCCAGATAACCTATCTCATTTTCATTGGGGTCAGGGTATCTTAAATTCTGTTTATTACGAATAATGTTCCGCAATACGGCATTAGAAATATCAGCCGGCTTTTGACCGGCTAATTTTTTAACAAACTCTACTGCTTCATTAACAATTGCATAATCAGGGATTCTATCCAAAAACATAATCTGATAGAGTGCAACCCTCAGAGCGTTTTTCATCAAGGGAATGGCCTTACTAAACTGTCCTTTGTAGAACCCGGCAAGAATCCAATCCAATCTTCCCTGCCAACGTACAACACCGTGTACTAATTCGTACAACAATGCCTTATCGCTGGAATCGAAGTCGCCTTGCTTAATCTCATGATCGAGCATTTTATCGAGGTAGGCATCTGTACGCTCAACCCGATTCAAAATTTTTACAGCAATCCCTCGCACGCCACTAAAGATTTCAGTAACGGGTCGTGAGCTAATGGTAGTTTGCTCCGATGCTGTATCCTGTACTTCTTCGATCAATACGGATAACCGCGCTTTCTACGTTCTTTTTGTGTTAAGTCAAAAACCTTACGCAGTAATCGCTCTTCAGTTTCGTGCATAACCTTATTGCGTCGTGCCATAACACGTTTTGCGGTTTCTATGCTACGCTCGAGGTCATAGGTAGTAATGGAACCCGAGCCGCCCCACGAGAATGAGGGGATAAACTTAGGTGGGAAATCGGCTCCAAAAATATTGCAGAAAAAGCCAACCACTGTACCGGTATTAAACATACTGTTGATAGCTACCTTGGAATGATCGGCCATAATTAAACCTAAAAATTGGTGACCACTATCTACATACTCACCACCAACATGAATTTTTACGTTTCCGTAATTATTCTTTAAATCACTGCAATTGGTATCTGCGCCTATATTCACCCAACTTCCGATATACGAGTGACCCATAAAACCCGAGTGCTGCTTGTTGGAATAAGGCAACATAACTGTTTGTTCAATTTCGCCACCAACTTTACATACCTTCCCGATACTAACGGAATCATAGATTCGTGCACCACTTTTAACGTGTGTGCCTTCACCAATATATACAGGGCCTTCGAGCACTGCATTGGGGTAAACTATCGAGTGTTTATCTAAGAAGATGGGGCCCGAAGAAGCGTCTAATACAGCACCAGGTCTAACCACTGCGCCTTCTTCAATAACAATGTTGTCTGGTTCTACAAACAAAGCACCATGATATACTTTACCGCGTACTCTATCCGAGGCAGAAAAGCCACCCGATGAGAAAAAGTGGTCGTAATCATCTTGCATTGCTTTAGGGTTTTTGTGGATAAAATCCCACATATACTCAAAGTAATCAACATCCACTTGCTCAACGGGTAAACCGTCGAAATCAGTAGGGGTTAAAACATCGTTGAGATTACTTTTAATACGCTCTAACAAATCTCCCGAAACACGAGCAGCTATAATGGTATCACCGTTTTTGTACAATTTATTTGTGGTATCGGCTATAGGTATAATATCGCCAAGGTTTCGCGGTGCTAAAATTCTACCGTTTATAAAAAGGCAATCACCGGCTTCAATTTCGTTAATTGAATACCTAGTGTTTTTTATCTCAAGAAACGATTTAAGGTAGGAGCGGCATTGAAGGATCACTTTTGCTTCGGGGTAAGCACGAATAATTTTATCGCGCAGACGTGTGAATCCGCAGTATAAGTTATACGCCGGTCGAGCGTAAGTGAATGGCTCTAATCTATCATAATGTAGGTCTTCGAAAATACAAATCTGCATGCAAACTCCGTTTTTATCTATCATTGTAAATTACGGAATTACTTACAATTAGTGAAATGATTGGGGGAGCTTTAAGGGGTGTTTTAATCATTTAAAACAAAAAAGCTATTTGCAGGGGTAGAGGCAAATAGCTTTGTTTGTAAACTTGTATTGGGCTGAGTTATTTTTTAGAGTATTTCTTGTTGAATTTCTCTACTCTGCCGGCGGTATCAAGTAATTTTTGTTTGCCGGTAAAAAACGGATGAGACCCGCTTGAAATTTCGAGATTGATAACGGGGTATTCATTTCCATCTTCCCATTTGATCTTATCGCTTGATTTCATGGTTGAACGAGAAAGAATAGCGAAATCGCACGAAGGATCACGAAATACTACTGGGCGATATACCGGATGAATGCCTTTTTTCATTGTCTGCTCAAATCCTAACTTATTTTGAACAACAAATATACTATTTAAAATTAAAAATAGCAAAATTAGAAAATTTTTGGGTCGGCATCTGCGTTTTTTAAGCTACTATCGGGCTTTTGGGGCTCACGCTTAGCCGGAGCGCTCATAATCATGTTATCCCTGTTTTGCGGGAGTGCTGAGCTTGGCGCTACTTGTTGTGCCGGTTTTGCAACTTGCTTTTCTGCGCTTGCCGGGGAACTTGTTGCTAAATTTGTTACTGATTGTTCTTTTGATGTAATAGGCGTATAAACTACAAACTCTGAACCGCTCTGTTGAATACTTTCAACCATTTCCTCAGGAGATGTCACACCTTGGCGAAATGGGTTAAATACTACAACTAATAAAATTACCGAAGCAAAACTCACCCATCCGGCAATACCTACCGGCGAAAACAACCTCGAAAGGAATCCCTTTTTCTCTTTATACTCTTCGGCATTTATTTTTCTCATTAAGTCCGCTTCAAAAAAATCGGGAGCAGATACTTTTTTCAT
>CALKUG010000092.1 GCA_937996765.1 uncultured Ignavibacteria bacterium | reverse complement strand
TTTTAGCAATACTGTTATCTATAAATGATTCAGAAGTCCAATCACCCGAAGCATTACAAATTCCAAACAGAAAATTTTTAAGAACCTTTTTGCCTTCGAGTGAATGCATTACCTCGGGGTGGAACTGAACACCGTACATCCTCTTACCAATATTTTCAATGGCTGAAATAGGACAGTTTTCCGACGAGGCAATAACTTCAAATCCTTGAGGCGGGGCTGTTACATGGTCACCGTGACTCATCCATACTGTAGTATCGCTACTTACCCCGTTGAATAACGACGATTCTCCGTTGTGGCTTACAATTGCCTTGCCATATTCTCTGTCATCAGCACTTTCAACCTTACCGCCAAGGGTGTAGCTAAGAATTTGAAGACCATAACAAATACCTAAAATGGGAATACCTAATTCAAAAATACGAGGGTCCAACAGTGGTGCATCATTATCATAAACGCTCATAGGTCCGCCGGAAAGAATTATCCCAATAGGTAGTTGGGCCTCAACTTCGTTTGCGGTAATGGAGTGAGTTACTATTTTAGAAAGGATATTCTCTTCACGAATGGAACGGGCAATCAATTGTGTAAATTGTGAGCCAAAATCAATGATAAGAATGTGTTGGTTGTGACGCATATTGTGTGCAACTGTAATTATATAATTTATAAATGGAGGTTGTTTAACTTTTGCTTATATATTCCAATATACAAAAGTTAAAACAACCCCTCAAGAAAAATCGTTAGAAACTATTGTCCGATAAGCTCTTTATAAGCTTGTGGGGTTAATAGTGCTTCTAATTGAGAAGAATCACTTAATTCAACTTTAAGCATCCATCCTTCACCGTAAGGATCTGAGTTAACCGTTTCGGGTGCATCATTTAATTTTGCGTTTATTTCCAAAACTTTACCGGATACCGGTGCGTAAAGTTCGCTAACTGTTTTAACTGCTTCGATAGAACCAATAACTGTGTCAGCTGCAATTTCGGAGAGCTTAGGATCTATATCAATAAACACAATATCGCCTAATTCACTCTGAGCAAATTCTGTGATTCCGATGGTTGCAGTTGTGCCTTCTACAAGAACCCACTCGTGTTCTTTTGTATATTTGAGATTTTCAGGGAAATTCATTGTAACTCCAATGTTATTTTTTAATTTTAAATTCAAACGAATCGAGGAAGGATGTATCAAAAACACCTGATAAAAATCTTTCATCTTCTAACACTTGAAGATGAAACGGTATGGTTGTTTTAACACCTTCTATATGAAACTCTTCCAGTGCTCTGCGTGCGCGTGCAATAGCGTGTGCTCTATCCGTTCCCCATATTACTAATTTTGCAATCATGGAATCGTAGTAAGGGGGTATAACGTATGATTGATACGTGTGACTTTCTATCCGAACACCAAATCCGCCGGGGAAATGTAATGTGTTAATTTTTCCGGGTGATGGTCTAAAATTATGTTCGGGGTCCTCTGCGTTAATACGAAATTCAATACAATGACCCTTGGGTACCGATGGTAATCTATCGGGCTTTTCACCTGCGGCAACCATAATTTGCTGACGAATGAGATCAACTCTATACACCATTTCAGTTACAGGGTGCTCAACTTGAATACGTGTATTCATTTCCATAAAATAAAAGTTCTTGTTTTTATCCACCAAGAACTCTATGGTACCTGCACCTTCGTACTTAATTGACTTTGCAGCAAGTATTGCAGCTTCGCCCATTTTGGCCCTGAGGCCTTCATCCATTATTGGTGAGGGGCTTTCTTCAATTAACTTTTGATGACGGCGTTGGATGGAACAATCTCTTTCACCGTAATGATAAATATTGCCAAATTGGTCGCCAAGTATTTGAATTTCAACGTGTCTGGGGTTTTCAACATAACGCTCAATATAAACAGCACCGTTACCAAAAGATGCTACTGCCTCATTGGTTGCCATCATAAAAGCGTTTTCAAATTCTGATTCTTCACGAACCACGCGCATACCTTTACCGCCACCACCGGCAGACGCCTTTATAATCATTGGGAAACCAATTTCGCCAATAATTGATTTGGCCTCTTCGATAGTTTCAACAACACCATTGCTACCGGGAATTACCGGCACACCGTAAGATTTTACGGTTTTTTTTGCAGTGGCTTTGTCGCCCATGAGATTGATTTGTTCGGGTGTGGGTCCGATAAATTTTATTCCTGATTCCGTACAAATCTCTGAGAACTCAGCGTTTTCGGAAAGAAATCCGTAACCAGGGTGAATAGCATCAGCTCCTGTAACCTGAGCAGCCGAGATAATAGCGGGAATTTTGAGATAACTCTCTTTACTATTTGGCGGACCAATACAAACAGCTTCATCAGCGAACGTAACGTGTAGTGAATCTTTATCGGCGGTTGAATAAACTGCAACGGTTTTAATA
>CALKUG010000091.1 GCA_937996765.1 uncultured Ignavibacteria bacterium | reverse complement strand
GCTTCTTTACCCTTAGTTTTTTGTTGAATTAACACTTTACCGGAGTTTAATTCAATCAATTTTCTATATTTCTAAATTAAATACTTTTATAACAAAAAGCAAGTGGCTTATATCTACTGTTTTTCATTCTGTGTTAACTCATTAGAAATTCTTAATAAACCAAAATTATTCTTGCTTTTTAAAGAATTTTTCTCGTTATTTGCAAATAGTATGAAACAAACGCGTTATAGAGAAAAATTTTTATTATACAATAGTCGCCGAGTAGTCGGTTTCTATCTCGCATAATTGGTTCTAATATTCGCACTTCCTTAATTGAAGTGCTTTTTTTTTATATGAAGTGTTCAGAATTATTTAAGCAAATAGAGAAACGTATTCCTCCTGCCATTGCATGGCAGCGAGATAATGTAGGACTTCAAGTTGGAGATCCCGACTCGGAAATTCTTAAAATTCTGATTACTCTCGATCCATCACCTGAAGCCGTAAGAGAGGCAATCGAAAAAGGAGCCAATCTCATTATCTCTCACCACCCATTACTTTTCAATCCGCTTAAACAAATAAACACTTCCGGCAATCATTACCAAAGAACCACAACACTCCTCATAAAAAACGACATCACCCTTTATTCGGCTCACACAAATTTTGACAGCATACCCGATGGTGTAAGTTTTTCTCTCGCTCAAAAACTCGGACTAACAAACATTTCCGTTTTAAACCGTACACAGGAAACTCATTTCAAGCTTTTGGTTTATGTTCCAACAGCTTCTCATGATACTGTGGCAAAGGCATTGTTTGCCTCCGGAGCCGGAGTTATTGGAAATTATGAGAACTGCAGTTTTTCTACTGCCGGGACAGGTACGTTTGAGGGGAATACATTCTCAAATCCCACTACTGGCACACAAGGTAAACTTGAAACGGTAGAGGAAACCAAATTGGAAGTGGTAGTTCCCAGGTGGTTGCTTAAAAGTGTTTTATCTTCACTCAAGCAATCGCACCCCTACGAGGAACCCGCTTACGATGTTTACCCTTTACAGAATTCTGTTTCTGAATTCGGCTTGGGCGCAATTGGTGAGTATGAGGAAGAAATTGAACCCAATAAATTTTTGGACATTGTTAGCAGCAAGCTTAACTGCAAAGGATTGCGTTATACGCAAGGCAAGCAAACTAAAATTAAGCGTGTAGCGGTGCTTGGCGGTTCGGGTAGCAATTATCACGCACAGGCAATTTCCGCCAACGTAGATGCTTTTGTTACAGCAGATGTAACTTACCACTCATTTTTAGATTCAGAAAAATCCCTCTGGTTTATTGATGCAGGTCATTTTGAAACCGAATTCCCTGCATTGGAATCATTCAAAAAAATTATACAAACTATTGATAGTTCATTAGAAGTTTTAATAACAGATGCAACCACTTTCCCGATTTCCTATCATAACGATAGAAGGAGTTAACTAACTTGAAAGATAGACTAAAAAGGCTTTATCAACTCCAAGAGATTGATAAACAATTAGATGAATTAGAATCTTTACGTGGCGACCTTCCCGGAACTGTTTCTGCTCTCGAAGCAGAAATGGAAGGACAGGTTTATTCCATTGAAGAAAAAAAGAAGAAAATAGAACAAGATAAGGCACAAAAAGAAGAGAATGAATCAGAAATGATTCGCATTCTTGATGAGCAGAAAAAATTCAGGGCACAATTGGTATCGGTTCGTAACAACAAAGAATACGATGCAATGACCAAACAGATCGACCGTTGTTCGGAGGATATTCAGCGTTTTGAAAAAGAAAATGCTGCAATAACCGATGCAATTACCTCAAACGAGACCGACGTAACCGAATCACTCCCACGTATTGAAACTAAACGTGCTGAGCTCGAAGAGAAAAAATCTCATCTCCTCGAAATCATTCAGGCAAACGAGGTTGAGGAGCAAAAACTCCGCACTGAACGTGCTGAATTACAGAAACACATTACTCCTCAGGATTTCTCTCTTTACAACCGTATTCGTACTGCTAAAAAAGGTCTCGCTGTAGTTACCATAGACCGTGATGCCTGCACCGGATGCCATAATGTTGTACCCGCACAGCGTCAGCTTGAAATAAGAAGAAACAATCGTGTATTCAACTGCGAGTATTGCGGTAGAATTCTCGTTTCTGCAGAGATTTCGGGATTGGCCCCAACCGAGGAATAGCCTCCCTTTATTGCATATTAAAAACCTCGACAGGCAACAAGTCGAGGTTTTTTTATGTCCTTTTACATTAACCGTAAAACTCAATTTTACTCCCATCGATTTTTGTGTATATTTAGGTATTGTGAAAAGTATATTTATTTCAAAAATTTTAAATTGAATTGGAAAAAGTATTGGTTCAGGTTGGGCAATCGCTGCCTTAAACGGTGGAGGAAAGTCCGAACTCCAGTGAACAGGATGCCGGGTAACACCCGGGTACCGTACTAAACAAGTATGCGGTAACGGAAAGCGCCACAGAAATAATACCGCCCCAAGCAATTGGGGTAAGGGTGAAAAGGCAGGGTAAGAGCCTACCGCCTTCTCGGTAACGAGAGGGGTTCCTCTAAAGGAAGTGCTATGGCATCACGGCAAGCCCCATCCGGAGCAAGATCAAGCAGAAGGACGGGATAGCTCGCCGCAGGGTTTTATATATCCTGCGGCGGGCTGTTCCAAGGTCGTTCCGCCTCAGCGCCTTCGGGTAGATCGCTCGAACGCTACAGTAATGTAGCGGCAAGATAAATGATTGCCATCTCCGAGTTATCGGAGTTACAAAATTCGGCTTACAGACCTGAACCCTTTTTTTCCTTTCGGAGCTATAATTGTGAAGAAAAAACGTTGGAAAGAGAAATCTCTCCCCGACCCCCTTGAGGTCTCGGCTTTAGCCGATTCGCTAAATATCTCCGCAACCTTGGTGCAGCTATTATTCATCAGAAATATTAAGTCATTTCAATCGGCACGCGATTTTTTTCGCCCTTCGCTCGACCAACTACACGATCCGTTTCTTATGGAAGGAATGGATATTGCCACCTCACGCGTAATTTCAGCAATTACCGGTAACGAAAAAATTACTGTTTATGGCGATTACGACGTTGACGGGATCTGTTCAACTGCACTACTTTACATGTTTCTTAAGCAATTGGGAGCTAATGTAAGCTATTACATACCCAACCGCCTCAAAGATGGTTACGGTATTTCGGAAAAGGGTATAGATTGTGTGAAGGAGCAAGGCACCTCATTAATGATTTCGGTTGATTGCGGTATAACCGCCAACGCAGAAGTTAGCTATGCAAAAACCCTTGGTATTGATGTAATTATTTGCGACCACCATCAGCCAAAAGAGTCAATTCCTCCTGCATTTGCGGTATTAGACCCACTTGTGCCCGGATGCAACTACCCCTTTAAGTATCTTTCCGGTGCAGGGGTTGCATTTAAACTGACGCAAGGGTTAGCCAATCGAATTGGCAGAAAAGAAATGCCTTATCAATTCCTTGATTTAGTTGCACTTGCAGCATCTGCCGATATTGTTCCGCTTGTAGATGAAAACCGTGTTTTGGTTAAATACGGCATCGATATTATCAATTCGCAACCTCGTTTGGGGGTTGCTGCTCTGCTTAGACGCTCGGGTATAGAACCCGGAGGGCTTTCTTCAGGCCAAATTATCTTTTCTTTAGCCCCACGTATCAACGCTGTAGGCAGAATGGGCGATGCCCTCAAAGCCGTAGAGCTTATGCTTACCAACGACCCCGATGAAGCTGAACGCCTAAGCGGAATTCTTGAATCAGAAAATCTTGAACGCTAAAAAATTTACGAAGAAACACTTAAAGAAGTTATTTCGCAAG
>CALKUG010000090.1 GCA_937996765.1 uncultured Ignavibacteria bacterium | reverse complement strand
ATAGTGTAAGCCATGGCATCCCCTATACCTATAGGTGCAAACTTCATAACTATACCGGTAAATTTGAACATTACTTCGGCTAATGAATCTGCAAAGCCAATCATTGTCTTTTTGTGTTTATCTGCTACTTGAGTTAAAGCAACAGCAAAAAGAATACTAAAAAATACAACTTGTAATACCTCGTTGGCTGCAGCGGCTTCGATAAAACTTTTTGGAACTATATGTTCAAGAACGCCTTGAAAAGTGATTGGCATCGTTGTCTGTGGTTTATCTGAAATGGAGGGTGGGGGTAATTGAACGCCATCACCGGGCCGTGTAATATTTACGGCTGCAAGACCAATAATAAGAGCTAATGTTGTTACAATTTCAAAATAGACTATAGATTTAAAAGCTAACCTACCAACAGCCTTTAAATCATCTGTGTGTCCGGCAATGCCAACAACAAGAGTTGCGAAAATAAGAGGGACAATAATCGATTTTATCATTCGAATAAAAATATTCGAGAGGAATTTTAACTCAACAGCAAAGTGAGGGAAAAAGGTGCCAATCAAAGCACCAATAACCATGGATATCAAAATCCATTGTGTAAACGAAACTCGCCGAATCAGTGCTATCATGAAAACCCCTTTAAAGGATTAAAACAAAAGTAGAGGGAATGTATCAATAAATGCGGTGTGATGTGCCCGGAACAGGACTCGAACCTGCACGAAGTATAACCCTCACTAGAACCTGAATCTAGCGCGTCTACCAATTCCGCCATCCGGGCAAATTGAGTCACAAATATAAGTGATTCAATGGAATTAAAAAACCATTACCACTCGGTTCCACCATCACTTTGAGTTTCAGTTTTGGGGGCAGTCACTCCACCACCATGAATTGGACAAACCTTTAAATGAGCTGCAGAACCATCACCCATAGTACGTCGCGTACAATTAGGCCCCGCTAAAGCCGGTGTGCCTTTTTCAACAGAATCCAGACAGAGAATCACGTTGTTTGAAGACACCGAATCAACTGGCGAATCAAAATACTCATTCGGGAGATTTAATGAAGAATAAGTTTCCTGCATAAATTTACCCCATATCGGAAGTGCTGCCTTCGCACCTTGACCGTACCAACCGGTAAATTTAACTCTCAAATCATCAAACCCTACCCAAACACCGCCTGCTAATTGTGGAGTATAACCAACAAACCATGCATCACCAAAATCTTGTGTTGTTCCTGTTTTTCCTGCTGCATCTCTTTGGAAATACCTACGCAATCCGGCACCCGTACCACTATTAACAACCTCTTCAAGCATACTTGTTATCTGTAGCGCAGTATTTTCTTTAATGGCTTCACGCGATTGCGACATAAATTCATCTACAAGTACGCCGTTCCTATCTTCAATTCTCAAAATGGAAATTGGAGTTTGATAAACTCCTTTATTGGCAAGAGCTGCATACGCCGTTGTAATCTCAAGGGGAGAAAGCTCAAAAACTCCCAAAGCAATAGCAGGATAGGGTTTCATTTCACTTTTAATACCCAACCTACGCGCTGTCTCAATTACCTGACTTGCCGGAGCCATTTTATCGACTACAAGTCTTCCGGTAACAATATTTACAGAGTTCCGTAATGCTGCACGCAAGGTTAGCATTCCTCCACTGCTTCCATCGCTATTATCAGGTGACCAACCGTTATGATTAAACTTTTCATTCGATACAGCCATCTCAGGAGATGCACCGTTTTCAAGAGCTGTTATATATACAAATGGTTTAAACGATGAACCAGGCTGACGGATAATCTGCGTAACGTGATTTAACCCGTATTCAAAATCTAAATTCGAGCTTCCTACCAAAGCACGAATCTCACCGGATTTTGGATCCAGTACTACAAATCCGGTTTCTATTCTTGTCGCTGATCTTTTTACGGAATCAACAAAAGCTACTTTAGATCGTAATCTTTTTGCAATTTGATCTTTTTCACCGGCCGTTGGAGCTGCTCGGTAAGTAGGGTCGTTTTTGATAGCTGACTCTATTAACTGACTTAGTAGAGTTTTATTCCGCTCCCAACTCCAATTTTTATCGAATTGAACCTGATACTCGGCTAAGTGTTCTTTAACAGCTTTATTTGCAATTCGTTGCATTCGTAAATCAAGTGTAGTATAAACAACGAGTCCATCTTTATACAAATTGACATCATAATTTTTAGTATCTATTAACTCTTCAAGTTGCTGTCTTACATATTCAAGAAAATGGGGAGCCTCGCCTTTTCTGTTTAGGATGTGCCGCGGAGCCAAAACAATGGGCTGCGATTTATACATCTGATATTGACTCTCGGAGAGCTTACCCATTTCCACCATATTTCGCATAACCAAGTTACGGCGTTGTAAAGCATTATCGGGGTATTTATCGGGATTGTAATAGACTGGAGATTTCAGCATAGATATAAAAACAGCTGCTTCAGGTACAGTAATTTCAGTAGCACTTTTTCCAAAATATATTTGTGAAGCTGTCTCTATACCGTAAGCTGTTTTGCCAAAAAACGAAACGTTTAGATATAATTCAATAATTTCTTTTTTCGTGAAATTTTTCTCTATCTGTACTGCGGTAATCCATTCGCGTATTTTTCGAATATAAACATCAATTCCTGATTCATCTTTTTTGATAAGACCATAAAGGTTACGAGCCAATTGTTGTGTTATTGTAGAAGCTCCTTCCCTATCAAAAAGAAAAACTGTTTTAAACATCGCTTTAAAAATACGGTCAACATCAACACCCCAGTGTTCGTAGAACTTCCTATCCTCCGTTGCAATCAATGCGTCTATTACATGTCTGGGAAGAGAATCAGCAGATATTTCAATTCTATTTTCTATAAAAAACTGCCCGATTAGTTCTTTGTTAACATCGTAAACACGCGTGCTTAGTGGGGGGCGCGGATTCGTTAATTCTGCCAAGGAAGGGATTCCCTGAAAGATATATATCATAAAAACAACAAAAAGTGCAAATAGCACACTAAGAGTTACTAAAAACTTATTTCTTAAACTTCTATTAACGTTTTTTGTTGAATTTGCTTTACTGTTTAGCGGTTTCGCCATATTTTTTAATGCCAATCAATTATCTTAAATTCGTTTCCATCAAAAACCCCGTAGCACGGTTTCTCCAACCACGTTCCGAGATTTACATAAGTTCCTTTATTGTGGTTGAGAAATTGTCTTTTATGAAGATGACCAAATACCACAAAATCATAACCATTATCTATGAGTGCTGAAGCTGACTTAAACAATCCATCTGTTTCTCCATACTCTTTTTTAGTTGTGTAATCTCTACTTTGCTTTGAAGTGTTTTTAGCTAATCCAACTCCAAAATCAGGATGTATAAACGAGTAGAGAAATTGAAAAAACTTGTTTCTTAAAACCGACTTTAAGATTAGGTAACCATAGTCGTTTTGCACATATCCATCACCATGAGCGATAAAAAATTTCTTATCGCCAAAAGTAAGTACCAAGCTATTTTGAATAAGATTTACACCTATTTCATTCTCGAAAAAATCCCTATGGTAAAAATCATGATTACCAATAACATAATCTACTCTAACCCCCGACTCTGTCAGATTTTGCATTGCTGTTAAGGTTCTAAAAAAACCCTTTTGATAAACGTTCCTATATTCAAACCAATAATCAAACAAGTCGCCGTTTATAACCAATCTCGAACCATCCTCTTGTATCATTTTGAAAAGTTTCTCAAGAAGATTTTCTTTAATTCGTTCTTGATTTTTGGACTGTAAACCCAAATGAACGTCCGAGATAAAGTATATCTTATTTTTCATAAAAACGATAATTACAATTCATGAGAATTGTGGATTGGGGATCAAAATCAATTTCCTTAATAATCTTATTGCGTTGAATTATTATAGTGTCTTCCTTATCTAAAACTGTGTAAGAGATTTCCTCAGAAGTACCATCTTCATAGAGAATAAAAATAGGAACGGTAAATTTAAATAAAGTTTTGCACAATTGCTTTTGTTTTACTTTTATTTCGACACCCTTTTGTGTTGAATCTTGGTAGCACCATAAAAAATTTAATTCAGGTCTATCGCACGCAGCAAAAACCCACTGTTCAAAAAACTGTGACCAATCTCTTTTAGTTTCGCTTTCTACGAGAGTAATAAAATCTTTTGTTGTTACGGAATTATAGGCATGCTCTTTATAGAACTTTTGCATAATGTGATAAAACATCGAGTCTCCTACATCCATTCTCATCATATGCAGTACCCAAGCTCCTTTATCATAGACCGTTGAACCAAAATAATCATCAACAGGTGCATATACAGAACCCTCAAAAGGCTCCAGAGATGAAGATTGCAATTGTTTCCTTAAATACTCCTCATCTTCTACAGCTAACAGTGCCCAATAAGTGGCAAATCCTTCATGAAGCCAGATATCATCCCAATACTCAACCGTAACAGAATTACCCCACCAAGAGTGAACTAACTCATGAATCATTAAATCGTTGTCAAATCCCTTCTCAGTCATAAAAATGCTGCCAACACCCGTGATAGTCTGATTTTCCATTGCCCCTAAATTCCAAAGGAACTCAGCAACTCCATATTTTTCTTCACGGAAGGGATATGGACCTATTTTTTCCTCAAAGAATTTCATCCATTGTTTATGTTGGTGTAATTTATTAACAAGTTCATTTTTCTTTTTGGGATTGACGTAATACTCTAATCGAATAGTTTCCCCTGATACAGAAAGTGTGCTATCTATTATTTTTGAATATGGCGCTGAGTAAATCACCATAAGATATGGTGCTATCGGATATCGTGAATCATATTTATAAACACGCCTATCGCCCAAATTGTAATATTCGGTTTGAACACCATTGCTTAGAGATACAAATGCACTATCATTCTCTATGCTGATTGAGGAAAGCACTTTATCAGATGGTATATCATTGGCAATCAACCAGTAACTACTATAGTTTGGTTGACTATTAGTAAAATATATGGGAAATTCGTTAAGCTTACCATAACAGAACCCCTTATCTAATGTTCGCCTAATTTTTCCACTATATTTTACACTAACAGTGATTGTATCGGTTGTGGCTGATTTTAAGCCAACAGCTACATGATACTCGCTTCTCTGGAATGGAGTTTCAATGCCATTAACTTTGAATGACTCAACATCAAGCATATTTTCTTTTCGAAAATTCAAGTGGAGTGAATCTATGTAAGTTTTAAAAGTGATTTTTAAATTAACTTCCGCACTAAGAATTCGAGAAGAAGGATTGATGGAAAAATAACTTTTCATTGTAAGTACATCAATCGAGTATTGATTGGGATGTATGTATCCACCAAAACTCGAATTAATAGTTTTATCATTCATCGAGTATGAATTATACGCATAACTTTTGCATGCATAATCGGATTGCGCTCCGATAAGGAATCCAATGAGTACTGAAAAAATTAAAATTAACATAATTATTGCCCTGTAGAAGAACACTGTTTCCCTTTCTTAATACTCAAGTAACTTCCTTAAATCGTCCTTAAGTCTTTTTATCGGAAGATACTCTTGCTCTAATTCAATTGCAAATGGTATAGGCATATCTAATGATGCCGTTCTCTTAATCGGTGCATCGAGATACTCAAAACAGTGCTCTGCTACCCACGCAGCAATCTCTCCGCCAATGCCTCCGGTCAAGTTATCTTCGTGTAATATGAGAACTTTTCCCGTTTTATTTACGGATTTTTTAACCGCCTCTTTATCCCACGGCAATAATGTTCTTAGATCTATTATTTCAATTGAAAACTCCGAGAATTCTTTCACACAATCCATAGCCCATTCCACACCCATACCATAAGTAATGATTGAAACATCATCACCGGCACGAACGGTTGCAGCTTTGCCAATTTCCAAAGTGTAATAACCCTCGGGTACAGGACCTTGTTTAGAACGATAGAGTGCCTTATGTTCGAAGAATAACACCGGGTTGGGGTCTTCAATTGATGCCAACAGAAGTCCTTTAGCATCATAAGGATTAGAAGGATAAACCAATTTCAATCCGGGCACATGAAAAAACCACTGTTCATTCGTCTGCGAATGGAACGGTCCAGCACCCACTCCTGCTCCTGACGGCATACGAACTGTTACATTTACCGCAGCACCCCACCGGTAATGTGTTTTGGCAAGGTTATTAACAATCTGGTTAAAAGCCATGGTTACAAAATCCGCAAATTGCATTTCAATAACAGCTTTGCCTCCCACCAATGCATAGCCCATTGCTACACCTGTTGGAGCAGATTCACAAATGGGAGTATTACGAACTCGATCTTTACCATATTTTTCAACTAATCCTTGTGTCACCTTAAAAGCTCCTCCATATTCGGCAATATCCTCACCAATAAGGACAAGTTCAGGATGCCTTTCCATAGCTATTAAAAGAGCGTTTGAAATAGCTTGAATAAATTTTTGGTTAACAAGGTTTACTTCTGTTGTTGGTGGATGTGCTTTAACAGAGGGAGCATAAACTGAATTTATTTCGTTGATGGCAGAAGGTTCAACTTTCTCGTATCTCTCCGCAATTTCCCATTCTTCATCGATGTGCTTTTTTAATTCATTACGTGTGCTTTGAGCGAAATCTGCCGATATAACTTTCTTTGAAATCAAAAACTCTTCAAAGCGTAGTACCGGATCAAGCTTTTCCCATTCTTCGAACAATTCTTGTGGTACATACTTTGTTCCGCTTGCCTCTTCGTGCCCCCGCATACGAAAAGTTCTTGCTTCGATTAGAATTGGTCGAGGTTTTTTACGGATAATTTCAGCATAATGTCTGACCGTATGATAAACTTCCAAAATATTGTTACCATCTATTGAAACTGCCTCAATCCCATATCCCACACCTTTGTCGGCAATAGACTTGCATCTAAATTGGTCAGAACTTGGGGTAGAAAGCCCATAGCCATTATTCTCCACGAGGAAAATAACCGGTAAATCCCATACAGCTGCAAGATTTAATGCTTCATGAAAATCTCCTTCACTTGTTCCCCCATCGCCGGAATATGCCAACGCACATTTGTGTCTTTTATGAATCTTTTGATACAAAGCAATTCCTGAAGCAACTGCTAACTGAGGACCAAGATGTGAAATCATACCAACAATATGGTGTTTGAATGTGCCAAAATGGAATGTTCTGTCCCTACCATTGGTAAAACCGGCAGGTTTACCTTCAAATTGTGCAAATAGTTTTCTAAGACTAATATCGCGTGCTGTAAAAACTCCTAAGTTTCGAGCAAGTGGAAAGATAAACTCATCTTTATCCAAAGCAAGAGTTGAACCAACCGCTATAGCCTCCTGTCCTCTACCAGAAAACCATTTTGAGATTCGACCCAAGCGAATAAGATTTATCATTTTTTCATCAATTAACCTTGGTAATAACAAAGCACTATAGAATTGTTGTAACTCTTTGTTACTGAGGTTACGCGTTTCAAATTTCATAACAAAAAACCTTAGGAAATTTTTTATAGAATTAATAAAAGTTGGTTTATTCTCGTTAGTTAATTATGTATTTTTCACAAATTAAAAATAGTATTTACCTATCGAACTGATGTTAAAACACGAACGGAGGAAATCTTGTTCATAAAAAGTATTTCTTTTTCAGATACCGACACCGTATTTAGCTTATCGACTCTTAACTTGAATCAGTACAATCTGCTAACACTTCCTCCCTCCGTCAAAACAGATTTAATAATTCACTACTTCAATATAATCAAGAATATTGCTTTAGGAGAGTCATTTAATGGTGTAGAATGGGAAATTGAATTCGAAACCGATGAAAATTTATATCTCTGGAAAGGAGCTTTTTCCTCTGTTCCACTTCTGGATAATGGTCTCCTGGAAGAGCCGGATGATAAACCATCCTATACAGTTGCACACGAGTCGCTTTTTATTAACAATGCATTGGCGGTTGAACGCGAAGGTAACAAGACTTTCTATTACGAAGGTCTCATTCCCACATTACCTGCACACATATCTGTAGTGAGAGCATTGGTTAAGGACCCCAACATAGCAAATATCTTTCGTGCTTTTCGCAGAGTTTCTATTTTTGAGTACACATTGGGTAATAAAATGCCTTTTAGGACTTTTCATTATGACGAGGCAGTTTTACTTAAACAATATCAAACTCTATCTCAGATCATTAGCAGCCAAGAAGAATCACTTGCCAAATTATATTTGCTTAAGAATGTTGAACCGGCCTTGTTTAATCAAATAATAGAGGCGTTTGTAACTATTTTCCCTGAAACACAAACCATTGAGGTCGCAGCAAAAAAACTTAAAGAGGATATTCCTTTTTTCTTTCCCGTTGTAACCGCTGTATTATATCCATCCGGGAAAAGAGTTTCAGAACAGAACCTAAGTTTAGGTTTTCTTCGAGCCCTCGCGGTTATAACTGATGCTGTTTTATTGCCTGAACGCTCAGTGTTCTTGATTACGAGTCCCGAAATGGAATTGGATAATTTTGCGGCCTACTCATTACTGAAAATTTTGAAAGAACTACACCCAGGTAACCAATTAGTTGTTTCTTCTCATCTACCGGCATCAGATGCAATTGAGTTTACCGGTAAAAACTTACTACTGAAAGATTTTTCACTCAATGCAAGTGAATAAGGAGTTGTTTTTAATACCATTTTATAAGCTATCTTGCTTCGCAATGATATTAGTAGTAATGAGTGTTGTGGGATGCTCATTTGAGCAGAAATCCCCCGTTCAAACTAAAGCACAAATAACTCTTGACACATTGGGTATGAACGATCAAGAAAAGACTCTTCTTGATTCATTATTAGTAGAACAATCAGGGGTGTATTATGGATTCAAAAATGATGGCTATTACGTATTGATAAATCTCTTTTATAATGACTCTGTTTATTTTGGTACAGCCTCATTAAATGGAGAGGAGCTTCTACCGTTTAGCTTCAATGAATCACGTTCCAAAAACATGGATAATAACTTTGTTATTACCCCTGAAGTTAAATTTACGATATCAGAGGGGCGTGACTCAGGAGTTGTTTCAGTATCAAAGCGAAGACGAAAGTTCGATATTCCATTAACACGTAAATTTGTTTTTGGAAGTTACAAGTATCAAGATTCGCTTATATCTGTATCAGGATTTTACCCGCAATACTTAGTTAAGAAATATGGGGCAGTAAGTCTCAATAATTCGCTTCGCGAAAACACATTATCAGTTCTTACTAATAATGTAACCGACCAACTTTCCTTGCTTCAAGATACTTCAATTAGTTTTAAGCAATATTCAATGAACATTGCTCCGGAAATAACCTATTATTCCCCAATAATGTTTTCGTATATTATCAATTTTTCAGAAGAATTGAGTGAAAACAATAGTATTCATTGGTTTGAGACAGATAATTATGAGATTGGTAACGATAGCATTGTATCTTTAAGCTTAGAAACTTTTATTGGCGCGGATTCTTTATCAAGGGCAAAACTCTTAGAAAATCTTAACAAGAAACTCATTGCAAGAAGAGGTGGGAAGAAACTAAAATTTGAGAATCCCGTAAATTTTGAGGATTTGCTTAACTATGTATTTGATAACAAAAAGATAACTTTTATCTACCCCTCTCGTAAATCCTACAAAACCGAAA
>CALKUG010000089.1 GCA_937996765.1 uncultured Ignavibacteria bacterium | reverse complement strand
AGGGTGGAAATGTGGTGTTGTCTATTGTGAGTAGTGTTCCAACCGAACTTGAGAGGTGTCGCGAGATTGCTTCCGAGATAGGCGTCCCACTCCGTGAACGCCCATATTTTTAATTACTTCGAATAATTAGAATAACTTTACTAAAAGTCCAACAGTCCCCAAAACATACCCTGAATTAAGTTTATTATCGAAATAACGAACGTAACCCACAGAGGTATGCAAACCAACAGAAGAAGAAATCTCAGCTATTCCAGTAAATCCCAAATTTATTGCCATATCAGTTCTTTTTTCGGATGATGAACTTGATACTTTTTCCGTGAACGCGAGTCCCACCCCTAAGTCAGCCATCACAACAAAACCTTTGCGATTAAATGCAGGGGAAACAGTGAGTAAAACAAGATTATTTTTTTGTTCGGTTACCGAAGTGCCTGAGGATTTAATATTAAAATGATAGGAACGCAAGCCATACATGGTAAAAGGGCGAATACTGTTATATCCCGGAACATAGTCTAACCGAAAATGTCCTCCGAAACCATCCGAATTTGCTTCAAGCATGGAGCCGTGTACGTTATTCCCGTATGCTCCTGCAGCGGTAACAAGAAGTGACTGAGCTTTAATGGAGAAAATCGAAAAAACTAAGAAAATCAACAAGTGCTGAAATTTGATATTCATACCTACCTAAATTAATAGAGTTTTGTTAAAACAATCTTCTGAGCAATGATACAGATATTACTAAAAGCAAATATAATGATGTAAATGAAAAAATAGGCACGATTACAATGGTTATAAAATGAAAAAAATACAAAGATATGGGTAAGAGTTGCGTCATATCACTCGAGTAGCCTAAATAATAGAGTATTGAGGTTACTAAAATTGCCAAAATTATAAGATACATTAAGGATTCACGTGCATTTTTTACATCTTCACTCGAAGGGACAGAATAAACTGCCACTGAAAAAAGAACATAGTGAAGAACCCAAAACAAAACAGAGGAATTCCATTTTAGCGAAGTGGTGTTTATATATTCTGAAAAATACTTATACCAAAAAGGGGAGAGTATATTGGAAAAACTTACTGTGTCGTTAGGTATTTGATTAACATTAACAGGCACAATAAAATTCGATACCAAGTAGTAAATGAGAAGCACTCCACCAATCAAGGGTGCAAATCCTATAAAAAACAGCCCAAAGCGTTGGTAGTGACTTCTTTTATCGTAGGTGTGAGTTACCCAACCTTTAACGGGGGAGTAATTGGAAAAGCTTATGAGTTTTACTTTTTCAACTCTGTGGTTAAATAACTTGCAAAAAACATAATGAGTAAGCTCATGAAATGGAATACCAAGCAGTCCGCTAATATATATGCCCGGGTGTCCAAATGCTTTTACCGATTGATTGAGTACAATTTTTTGTAAAAAATAAAACGGTAATAAAAAAATCAAGAGCGA
>CALKUG010000088.1 GCA_937996765.1 uncultured Ignavibacteria bacterium | reverse complement strand
AAGATTATTAAATCTACCTACCCAATCTGACTCCCATTTGGTTCCAAGTCCAAAAGGGGTATTAAATGCAAATCCAACTGAAAAATCGCTGTTAATCTGATAAGTTGCATATAAAGTTGAAGGAGTAAACACTTGGCTTACCATTGAAGATTCATTTACTTTAGGAGCAGGTCCTCTGAAAGATGCCGAAGGGGCAATCAATGTAGTACCTATTTGCATGTTAAAACCAGTAAGCTGACTCATTCCTGCAATGTTAAAGTAAAGTGAAGATGGATCGTTAGCTAACGCAGTAAATGCGTTACCCATTGCCATTGCCCGAGCACCTTGCTCGTTAATCTGAAATCCGCCTGCAAGTGTTAAACGGCTTGCGAGCAGTAGGATAGTGATTAAAGTGAATAAATTTTTCACTTTACCTCCTTATTTGTGATTGATGTATGTTATTTTGAAAAATCAACTAAAGTAATTCCAAATCCGCCGTGTTCTATGGGAGCGGGTGCAAAATTGGAAACGTGTCTGTATTTCTTAAGAATTTCGCCAACAACGCTTCTTAGTACACCATTTCCTTTGCCATGCAAAATTTCAACTCTTTCAGTTCCTGAAGTATAAGCTGAATCTAAAAACGAAAGTAACTCATATTCAATTTCATCTGCTCTTTTGCCTCGTAAATCAAGGCGATATGCTGCGCCGGTGTTGTAGTAATAATTGTTCTCAACTATATCCGAAGAGTAGCCGAAATTTCTTTCTTTTTTCTGCTTACCACGTTGAAGTTCTGTTAATTTTACCTGCAACTTCAAAGTGCCTGCTTGTATAACAGCTATTTTCCGTTGTTCGTTAATCTCAATAATTTTGCCGTAAGTATTGGTCTGTTTAACCATAACAGAATCACCAATCACCAACGGAGCAGAATTTTCATCGGATTCATCAACCTCTTCAATTGTAATTTGCGCTATTGTTGATTTCATCGAGTTAATTACAGAGTTGGCATGTTTTACAGATTCTTTATCGGCGTTACTTTCTCTAATATCTTTGATGGTAAGGTTTATAGTTTTCTCTGCTTCACGTATTTTTAATTCTGATTCTGCTTTCAGCTGTTTAAGCAAATTGTTTTTTTCTACTTGAAGCTTTTTTACTTTTTGATCGTAGAGTTCAGTTAAACCCGTTAATCTTACATTTTCTACTTCTGCTTTATTAAGAAGCGCAGAGAGTTTTTTAGATCTATCTTCTATCTCAAACAGCATTTCTTCAATACGCGACTCACTCCCCTTCATAAAGCTTCTTGCTTTTGTAAGAAATTCAGATGCAAAGCCAATTCGTTGTGCAATTTCAAAAGCGTAAGAGGAACCGGGAAATCCCTGCCGAAACTTATAGGTAGGTATTAATTCCTCAGTATCAAATTCCATAGAGGCATTTTGCATCCCGGGCAATGAATTTGCAATCAACTTTATTGATCCTAAGTGCGTTGTAGCTAATGCTTTTGCATTCACTTTAGCCAAATGTTCTAATGTAGCTGCAGCTATTGCCCCCCCTGCTTCGGGGTCAGTGCCTGATCCAATTTCATCCAACAAGACAAGAGTGTTACTATCCGCAACTGAAATTATTTCATTTAGTTTTCGCAGATGTGAACTAAACGTACTTAAATCATCATCTATCGATTGCATATCACCGATATCAATAAACATAGATGTGAAAACGGGGAAACTCGAATCTGGAGATACGGGAATATGCAAGCCTGATTGTACCATGAGTGCCAATAACCCAACAGATTTTAGTACAACAGTCTTTCCCCCTGCATTTGGTCCGGTTATAATGATAACATTGGATGAACCAAAATTGAGATCAAAAGGAACGGTATGCTCTCTGCCTAAACGTTGCAGCAAAATTGGATGACGTGCTGATAATATTTCAAACTTGCCGTCTGAACTTAATGTTGGGAATGAGCCAATAATTTCAATTGAGTGCTTTGCACGAGAAAACAATGTATCGATATAGACGAGTGTTTTATATGATTGCAACAAAGCAGATGCATACTCCCTTATTTTTGCAGTAAGCTCTCTAAGAATGCGCTCAATTTCTCTTTTTTCAGCAAAACCTAACGAAATTATATCATTATTGAGTGCTAAAGTCTGTTCGGGTTCTATGTAAACAGTTTGACCTGAATTTGATTCGGAATGAATAAAACCCTTAATCTGTC
>CALKUG010000087.1 GCA_937996765.1 uncultured Ignavibacteria bacterium | reverse complement strand
TCTGGTGTGGAAACAGAGGGGGGAATTAGAGCAACGTTTAAACAGTTCAGGCAATCATCATGAGCCCTCATTTGCTTTGTTATTGTTGTATAACCAATATAACTCACAGTAAAGTTGTAGGTGCCCGAAGGTATCTGAGAGATAACAAAATTACCATTTATATTAGTGCTTGCACCAGTTTTTAGTTCTTGCAAAAATACCGTTGCACCAATTAAGCTTTCACCTGAAGTTTCATCGGTTATAGTGCCACTTACAGCGAACTCTTTTTGTACTTGAGCATTTACACTCAGTATGAGCAGAGCACACAGAAGAAAGATGTATTTTTTCATGTTGTATTCTTTTTCGTTTTGGAGGAAGTTATTTTTTTTGTCGTGCACAACCTATGAAATGGGAGTTACTGAACAGGATTCAAATACATAAACGGTGATTATAAATGATAAATGAACTATTTTCGCCTAATTCGATTTTGAAAAAATCTCTTTATATTGTGCTTCTTAAAAATTGTAAGTAAAACAATGGCCAATTTGAATAATCAATCAATACCGGTAGAGTATTGGCTCTCGCAAATGCAGCGAGTAGCCGCAGTTGGGTATTATATTTTTGATTTATTTAGTGAAAGTTGGTATGCTTCGCCTGAACTAAGCGAAGTATTGGGTATGGGCGAAGACTATCCTAAAACACTTCAGAGTTGGGCTAATCTTATACATCCTGAAGACAGAGAAGAACTTGTAAAATATTACCAAGATAGAATAGCCACAAAAACAGACTTTCATATTGTTTATCGTGTTGTTCGGCCTAATGATGGAAAAGTTATTTGGGTGCATGGCAAGGGCGTAGTACAATCTAATGATAAAGGCGAACCGATTGGTGTTTTTGGGACAATTCAGGATATTACCGAACGCTATAATACGCAACGTGCCTTGCTTATTAGTGAGGAAAAGTATAGATCCATTTTTGATACAGTTCCTATGGGATTGATACATTACGACACCACAGGACAGGTTACGATTTCAAACTCCGACGCACAAAAATTATTGCACATGTCGGGTAAGGAATTAGAGTCAAAATGTATAAAAGAGCTCCCAATAGACGGAATAGGACTTGCATACAAATATGCTGTTGATAGTAAAAGTGGAGTTTTTGAGAGTTTGCTGATAGGTGGAATGAATAATGATGTATCACCGTTGCGGATAACCCTTTCACAAATTACAGTTACCGGAGTTGCGCAAGGCGGTATTTGTATCATTGAAGATTTGACAGAGCGTAAACAAATAGAACGATTGTTCTTTCACGATGTTCTCAATTCTGCTTCTAATCTTCGCAATCTTGTAGAAATGCTGGAAGAGGAGAAAGAAGCAGGGGAAGATATTGATGATATCATCCGGACTATGAAAAGTCAAGCAGAGCGTGTTATAAACGAATTACAAGCTCACAAGCATTTGGTGCAAAACGATTTTCACTCAACTAACATTAATGCTATTGAACTGAATGCCGCAAACTTTTTGGATGAACTGATTGAGTCTTTCCGTGGAAGTGAAATTGCTGAAGGTAAGTTTATAGAAAAAGATATTACGATGAATAACCGGCGTTTTATTAGCGATCCTATTCTTATTGGTCGGGTGCTCACTAATCTCATTAAAAACGCTCTTGAGGCCTCGCAAAACAACGACACAGTTACAGTAACAGCAACCGATACCGAAGAGAGAGTTATTTTTTCGGTTCATAATTCCACAACTATTG
The DNA here is from genome assembly GCA_937996765.1 of uncultured Ignavibacteria bacterium. Taxonomy (GTDB): domain Bacteria; phylum Bacteroidota; class Ignavibacteria; order Ignavibacteriales; family Ignavibacteriaceae; genus CALKUG01. The sequence continues at coordinate 1,116 of CALKUG010000087.1, read as the reverse complement.
CAGATGAAGTTATTGGTAAGATGTTTAAACCAAATATTTCGACCAAAGGATTTGGAAGAGGTATAGGAACTCATAGTGTTAAATTTATTACTGAGCGATACCTTAAAGGGTTGGTTTCTTTTAGCTCTAATAAAGAGTCAGGAACCACTTTTACAGTCGATTACCCCAGAAAATTAAAAGTATAGAGTGTACTACATCTATTGCAGTACACTCTGTAATTACTTATTTAGACTTTTATTTCAATAGAGTATTGTGTAATACTTCCATCTGTTTTAACATTTCCTCAAGTTGACCTTTCTTAGCCAATGCTTCGGCGTGTTCGGGTTTGAGTTTCAAAATAGCTTCGTAAGATTTTTTTGCTCCCACGTAATCTTTTTGCTCAACTTGTGTTTTTGCCTTTTGTGCGAGTTCGAATACTTCGTTATCAATCTCTCCAGGTAGCTTAAGGAGCTTTAATTTATCGCCCGATTCTTTAACAATTTCAGCTCTAAACTCAGGGGAATATCCCGGTGATTTAATTTTCCCGAACTCATCTTTAACCGTTCCATCCATATACTTATAGATTAAGTATTCACCAAGTTTTTTCCAAGAAGTATACGTCTCTGTAGCTGCACTTACTGAATAGTTGGTAAGAAAATCAATTGATTTTCCTTTACTCTCCTTGTGAAGCGCGAGAGCTGTGCTTTCAATGTTTTCTTGTGCAGAAAGGAATTTACCTTCGAGGCGACGTTGTTCGCGTTGAACATCATCAATAACGAGTGAAAATTTAGGATAGGCATAGTTCGAAACAAAATTGAATACCCAGAACGCTGAGTCCCAAGTGAAGTTAGTAAACGAGCCAACACCTTTGGCAAAGTTATGAGGCACTTGAGTGCTTGAAGAGTAGATAGGGGAATAGACGGTCATGTAAGTGTCATCGACACCAAACCAGAGCACTCCGCCAACTTCTCTCGGCATAGAAGCACGAGCTTGAGATACAAACGAAAAACCTGTTTGCGGTGTTGAAATTGGGCGTTCGTGGAAATAGGTTTCGCCATTATGTTCCCATGTTAAAGGTCTCCAACGAACAGGCATATGGTAAGGACCTGCAGCAATACCTTTAGTCATATCCAAGTC
>CALKUG010000086.1 GCA_937996765.1 uncultured Ignavibacteria bacterium | reverse complement strand
TCAAAACTATCCTAATCCTTTCAATCCTTCAACTATGATTGAATTCAGCTTACCAATAGCACAAAACGTAACAGTAAGTGTTTACGATGTACTTGGTAGAGAAGTAGCAACCTTAGTAGATGGTATGATGGATGCAGGTGTTCATAACGTAGCATTTGATGCTTCTGAACTCTCAAGTGGTGTTTATATCTACAACATCCGCACACAAGGTTTCAGCGCTTCAAAGAAAATGTTGTTAACCAAGTAAGTTAATACCTCAAATTAAAAAAAGGGTTTCAGCCAAAAGCTGAAACCCTTTTTGCTTTTTAAACCACTGTTTGCACACCCCGGTAATCTTTAATCTATGAAAATTCTTACACATTTTGTATATTTCGGGGATGAATAAGAAACTTATTGTTACCATAGATGGTCCGGCAGGTTCCGGAAAAAGCACAACCGCTCGTTTAGTTGCCACTAAATTGGGTTATACCTACATAGATTCAGGTGCTATGTACCGCGCTGTTACCCTTTTCGCTATAGAAAATGGCTTAAACCAGGAATTTGATAAACTAATTGATATCCTCCCAACTCTTTCGATTAGGTTAGTCTCCACTGATGGCGATACACAAGTTTTTTTGAATGATATTGATATTTCAGCAAACATTCGCACCCCTGAAGTTTCTGAATTGGTTAGTGAAATTAGTCAAATTCACGAGGTTCGCATTGAATTGTTGCGAAAACAGCGTGAAATGGGCATCCAGGGTGGGGTGGTTATGGAAGGCAGAGATATTGGCTCAGCTGTGTTTCCGGAAGCTGAAGCTAAGTTTTACTTAGTTGCCTCACCAGACCGCAGAACAGAACGCAGAGTTCTTGAATACAAAGAACGAGGCATAGAGGTTTCTTTTGATGAAGTTAAAGAAAATCTGCTAAAACGTGATTATATTGATTCGCACCGTGCAACCAATCCGTTGGTTAAACCTGAAGGAGCTATCGAAATTGATACTTCGGAGCTTGCAATTGAGGATCAGGTTGAGCTGATTGTTAAAGCTGTTAACGATAAATCCGCAGAGGGAACCGTTTAGCATTTGAACCCGTTTTTATTACTATCACAAGATTTTGATTCGATGAACACGTACAGGAAGCGTAGAATATGATAGTAACGATTGATAAAAATGCGGGTTTTTGTTGGGGTGTAGTTAGAGCCGTTGATTTTGCGGAGCAAGAATTAAAAAATGCCGGTAAAATTTATTCGCTCGGTGATATTATTCACAATACTACCGAAGTTAAAAGACTCAATGATTTGGGTTTGGAAACCATCTCTGTAGATGATTTTCCGAATTTGCCACAAGGTAGTAGAGTTTTGATACGTGCTCACGGTGAGCCACCCGAAACTTACAAAAAGGCAATTGAATACGGAATTGAAATTATAGATGCTACCTGTCCGGTTGTTACCAAAGTTCAGGAGCGTATCAGGAAGTTTTACGACAAAGAGTACCAAGTGGTTATCTTTGGCAAAAAAGACCATGCCGAGGTTATTGGTCTAAGAGGCGTTACCGCCAACGAGGCAATTGTAGTTCTCTCGTTAGAGGAAGCCCTTGAAAAAGTTGCAATAAACAAACCCACGGTTTTGTTTTCGCAAACAACCATGGATAGAGAGACTTTTCGCATAATTGCCGATGGTTTAAGAGCAAAAGTTACTGAGCTGATAATTGGCACTATGGAAGAAGCCGCGGTAGATTTTCACGCAAAAGATACTATTTGTGGCCAGGTTTCAGGCAGAGAAAAGAAATTAGCCGAGTTTGCAAAAGAGAATGATGTTGTTGTATTCACAGCAGGCAGAAAAAGTAGCAACGGAAAGGTTTTGTACCACGTTGCCCAAGATGCAAATCCGAAAACGTATTTTGCAGAAACAAATGATGAAATTAACCCTGAATGGTTTTTAGAAGCCAAAACAGTGGGTATAACAGGTGCAACATCTACACCGCATTGGGTTATGAATGAGATGAAGGATTATATTGAGCAACTTTCATTAAAATTACAAGCTCAAACAGTTTGAATTATTTATTAAGTTTTAGAAAAGTTTTAACTACCCGGTATATGTTACAATAAACACCATCCTTTTTATCGGTTTCAGGGTAGTTTCTGATTAAAAGGATGCCGGATTATTCCGGAGGATAAATGACAGAATCCATAAACAAAGAGGATCTCCTCTTAAACGCATCGTTCAAAAAATCGAATGAAAAATTCGATAACGAATATTCACTCGATGAATACAAAGAGTTGCTTGCACTTTACAGCGCTTCAGGCGATGGAAGACAAGATGCTCAGTTAGACAGCATTATTGATGGCAAAATTGTTAGAATTAACTCTGACAGCGTTGTAGTTGATATTGGTGGTAAATCTGAAGGTCAAATTACTAAAGACGAATTCGACCATTTCCAAGATCTTAAAGTTGGTGATATCGTTGCTGTTGTGCTCGAAAGTTTAGAAGACAGCGAAGGTAACCCCGTTCTTAGCAAACGCCGTGCAGACTTTAAACGCACTTGGGAAAAAATTGTTAATGCCCACAACAACGAAGAAGTTCTTCCCGGAAGAATTCAACGCCGTATTAAAGGCGGTATGGTTGTTGACTTATTTGGCATGGAAGCTTTCTTACCAGGAAGCCAGATTGACACCCGTCCTATTCGTGATTTTGATGCCTATGTTGGCAGAGAAATGGATTTCAAAGTTGTTAAAATCAACGAGCAAACTGAGAACGTTGTTGTTTCTCATAAAGTTCTTGTTGAAGCTGAACAAGCTGATACCCGCAAACAAATTCTCGAGAAACTCGAAAAAGGTCAAATCCTTCAAGGTACCGTTAAAGCCATCACCGATTTTGGTGTGTTCGTGGATCTTGGCGGCGTAGATGGTCTCGTACATATTACTGACCTCTCATGGGGCAGAATCAACCATCCTAACGAAGTTGTTAAATTAGACCAAGTTATTAACGTGGTTGTTACCGACTTCGACAACGACAAGAAGAGAATCTCGCTCAGCTTGAAAAAACTTCTTCCTCATCCTTGGGAAAACATTGCCGAAAAACTCAAAGAAGGTGCAAGAGTTTCAGGTAGAGTTGTTTCCTTAACCGATTACGGTGCATTTATCGAAATCGAAAAAGGTATCGAAGGACTTATTCACAATAGCGAAATGAGCTGGACCCAACACATTAAACATCCTTCACAGGTTGTTGCTATGGGTCAAGTTGTTGAAGCACAAGTACTCAGCTTAGACACCGAAAACAAGAAAATCTCTTTGGGTATGAAACAACTCGAAGAAGATCCTTGGCAGGGTCTCGCGATTAAATATCCTGTTGGTTCACAACAAAAGGGTATTGTTCGCAACCTTACTCAATTTGGTGTGTTTGTTGAACTCGAGCCAGGTATTGACGGTCTCGTTCACATTTCAGACCTCTCATGGACCAAAAAAATCCGCCACCCCGGCGAAGTTGTTAAAAAAGGCGATACCATTGACGTTGTAGTTCTTGGTGTTGACATGGAACAACGCAAAATTTCGCTTGGTCACAAACAGATTTTCGATAACCCATGGGATACATTCGAACGCGATTACGCTGCCGGAACTGATGTTGAAGGTAAAGTAGTTCGTATCATCGAAAAAGGTCTTATTGTTGAATTGAAAGGTTCTGTTGACGGATTTGTTCCTACATCACAACTGAGCACTAACCGCATTAAAAATTTGAGCAATCATTTTGTTAATGAACAAGTGTTGAAGTTACGTGTACTCGAATTCGATAAAGAGAACAAAAAAATTGTTCTCAGCTCAACAAGCTATCTGAAAGAACAAGACGAAGCTACAATTCAGGAGTACATTGCTCTTCATAAGCTCGATAAAGTTAATCCAAACGATATCTACAATGCCGAAATTGGTAAAGTAGATACCTCAGATTATCCAAATTTCGATATCATTGATAAGAAGTAGTATACTTCTTAGAGCATAAATTCTTAAAAAGGCCGTCCCAGTGACGGCCTTTTTTGTATCTCAAAATGAAACAATTTAGTAATTAACAAAGTGTTAATTCTCATTTTAATACATACAGAGTGACATCCAAAACACCACATATTTAAAATAATTTGTATTTTGAATTGTATTACTATAAAATTATTCTTTTCTCCCTAAGGCACAATTTTTGTACAATAGTAAAAAATATTTTTTCACCGGAGATAAAATGAACAGAACTATCCACTTTTTAATCAACGTATTGATTGGCATTATGTTGGTTACGGGAACAGCTTTCGCAACGGTAGATACAGTAGATATCACACCTGAGATAGCAGTTAACCCATCGTTAATGTCGTTTAGAAGTGCGGTTCCGCACTCTCCTAACAGCAGCTTGGCGCAAATACTTGCAACCAATAAAGGGACGAATAATATTCAGTTTAGAAATCCTTATAATTCCTCCCAGATTTTTTTGACTTGGGCAGGTGATTTTACAGGTAAAGTGGATGGTAACAACGCGAATTTTTATTGCGTGGATATTCAGAAACATTTAGCTTTTTATAAAGACAACGATCCTCATACTTATAAGGATTCAATAACAACGTCTTCGCAGATAACTTATGTTTTAATGAATTTCTACCCTTATAAACCCTATCCTTATGCAGGAGCATTAGATAATATTACAAAAGAAGCAGCTGCAATACAGTTAGCAATATGGTCTTTTGCTGATGGAGTGAATTTAACTACAGTTTCAGTTAAAAATAATGCAACTTTAGGAACTGAGATTAAAAATCGTGCAATACAAATTAGAGATGAAGCGATTGCAAATGCAGGTTCAATAACTCCTATAAAGACCTTAATAATCAATCCCGGTGATCAATCACTTTTTTACGGTCAGACAGCATCATTTACTGTAAAAGCTTACAACGAACTTGCACAACCTGCAGCCAATGTAAGCATAACATTAAGCTCAAGTGATGGCGCATTAGATAATACTACCGTAGTAACAAATGCTAACGGTGAAACATCTGTAATTATTTTATCCAAAGGTGTTAGTGATACTGCTGTAATCACTGCAAGTGCGCAAGTAGTTATACCCCAGGGTACAAGATATTTTCACTCAAATAAACCCAATGATTATCAGAAAATTGTTTTAGCAACACCTGTTGTTGCTAATCGTTCAACAAATGCAAAAATTGTTTGGACAGGCTCTGCCGACTTACGTCTCAGCAAAACAGCAAGTGATTTAACCCCGGATAACGGGCAAACCATTTCCTATACCGTTACTTTAAACAATGATGGTCCTACTTTCTCATCAGGCGTTAAAGTAGCAGATGCTCTTCCTGCAGGTTTACAACTTCTAAGTGCAACCCCTTCACAAGGTAGCTACGACACCCTTACCGGTGTTTGGAACGTTGGAACAGTTGCAAGCGGCGGAAATGCAACATTAGTATTCAATGTAAAAGTTGATATTACCATTCAAAAAGCTTTCGACTTTGGTGCAGCAACCCCATTTAATTTGTTTGTTTTCGAAGATCTTTATCAGCCATCCTCTGATACCGAAGGCAAGATAGCGGTAGGTAGGGATGTATATCTTTCCAACTACAGTGTTGGCTATAAACTAGCTAATTCAAATGGAACCGAAGACGTATTGGTTGTTGGTCGCCATTTAGTATTTGTTTCGGGTGATATTTTTGGCGGAAACGCAGTATATGAGAATTCCGAAACCGTATCCCCTCAAGTAGGTCTTGTTAATGGAACCTTGCGTAAAGATACCGTGGTTGATTTTGCTGCGGCTCGCACACATTTAACCACACTTTCCACACAATTAAGCGGACGCTCAGTGAACGGTGTTACCACCAAGAGTGGAGTTACCATTCGTTTAGATGGTACCGATCCGTTTGTTAACGTCTTTGCTGTTAGCGATACTCAACTCAACGCTGCACAAGAAGTATTCATAAATGCCCCTAACGGCTCTGTAGTGCTTGTTAATTTTAGCGGTAAGAAACTTGCATGGCAAGGTAATTTAGTTATCAATGGTACATCCATGACCAATACCTTGTTTAATTTTTATGAAGCAGACAGCTTGCAAATTTCGCAGATAGATGTACGTGGTACCGTATTAGCACCTTTAGCATCAGTTAACTTTATTTCGGGTGTACAACACGGACAGATGATTGCAAAATCACTTAAAGGTACCGGGCAGTTTAATCTTGCTCCTTTTATCGGAAATCTCGCTATTGATACCACATTAGTTAATGTGGCTGAAGTTATTGCTTCGAATATTAAAGATCCTAACTCAACTCCTAACTTCGGTGGCGCTGCAGAGAACGATTATGCATCCGTTTCTATTCACATCAAAAATACAGGATTAGGCACAGGAACCGGTGGTAATTCACTTGGTAACTGGCAATCACTTGGTGTTGTTACAGGCGATGAGTATTTCTGGACAATGGCTTACGACAAAGACAACAGTCTTTTAGCAGGCACATGGGGCGGAAAAGTACTTCGCTCAACTGATGGTGGTACAAGCTTTACCAGAATTAACCCCGATATGCAGGTTGGCTATGTATGGTCAATCAAAGTTAATGCACAAGGCGATATTTATGTTGCTACCGAACGTGGTGTGTTCAAATCCACCAATAACGGTGCATCATTTACAGCAACTTCGCTCCCAACTATGGATGTACGCGCACTTACAATTGATGCAAATGGTGTGGTGTATGCCGGTATCTGGGGTGGTGGAGTTCACAAATCTACCGATGGCGGTGCAAACTGGGTAGCTGTTAATAGCGGTTTAGGAAATACCGTTGTACACGGTTTAGTAATAGCTGCTAACGGCTCGCTTGTTGCAGGTACCTACGGTGGCGGCATTTATACTTCAAGTGATGCAGGTGCATCATGGGTTAAATCGCAAATGACATACGATTATGTTTGGTCGTTAGGTAGATCTGCTAATGGACTTTTAGTTGCCGGTACATACGGAAACGGTGTATTCACTTCTGTTGATAACGGATTAACATGGGGTAGAGAAAATCTCTCTGAATCCCATATCTACTCAATTGCAGTTGATACTTCCGACAATATTTATGTAAGCTCATGGTACGGTGGTGTTTTCCTCGGTACACTCAATTCTACTCTCGCTCCTGCATCAGGCAGAAAATGGGCATCCATCGGACTTGCAGGTGCAAAAGTAAGTACCATAGCAATCAATCCAATTACCGGTTCGCTTTTTGCTGCAACAGGCAACGGCACCTTATTGAAAAACGATACACCTACTTCAATTGAAAAATTAAGTGGTGTTACTCCAAAAGAATTCGTTTTGGAAAACAACTATCCAAATCCTTTTAATCCTTCCACAACAATTAAATTTAGTGTGGCACAGGAATCTAAAGTAACATTAACTGTTTACACAGTTCTTGGTGAACAAGTGGCTACATTAGTTAATTCTGAATTAGTTGCCGGTTCATACTCAGTAAGCTTCGACGCAAGTCAATTGCCATCGGGTGTTTATCTTTATAGATTAACAGCAGGTAACCATATGAGCGTTAAGAAGATGTTGTTAGCTAAATAATTCTTTTTAAGTGTTATTGTAAAGGGTCCTTTTTAGGGCCCTTTTTTTTGTCATTTTTTGAAATAGGAAGTATGATTACCGTAATACTATTGTTGGTTTCGAACGTGTTTATGACCTTTGCTTGGTATGGGCATCTGAAGTATAAGGATAAGCCGCTCTATCTTGTAATTCTTGTTAGTTGGGGAATTGCGTTTTTTGAGTATATTTTTCAAGTACCGGCTAATCGTTATGGACACGGTACTTTTAACGCCGCCCAATTAAAAGTTATACAAGAAATAATAACATTGGTAGTTTTTGCAGTATTTTCTATATATTACTTGGGTGAAGAATTTAAATGGAATTATGTGGTTGGATTTTCGTTGATTGTTCTCGCTGCATTTTTTATATTTCATAAGTGGTAATCAATACCTTTTTGGGTTTAATTTATTTTAATGAGATTTACATAATGAAACATTTGTTAAACATACGCCTCTTGATTCTATTATTATCGTTTGGATTTGTTTTTACTGCTTGCGGTGGTGGCGAAGAAGAGAAAGCCGAAGAAGAAGCAGCTGCAGAAGTAAAGCCCAAAGTTATCTACGATTTAGGTGAAGTCGTTTTTAATCCAACCGGAACTATGGGTAAAAAACTCATGATGGTGGGGATTGCAATTCCCGTTGATACTGAAGAGCAAAAGAAGGAATTAGAAGAAAGCTCAATTGTAATTAAAGATTTAGTTTTACGTACTTTTTCAAAATACTCTTTCGCTGAAATAAATGAGCCCTGGTTTAGAGATTCGGTTAAAAGTGAGATTATTAGAGAAATACAAGTTGCTTACCCTGAGATTCCCATCGCAACTATTTACATACCAAAGTGGGTAATTCAGTAACAGCATATTGAATAAAAGCTAAATAAGTTGTAAATTTGCATCTTCAATTTGTGATGGGGCTATAGCTCAGTTGGTAGAGCGCTTGAATGGCATTCAAGAGGCCAGCGGTTCGAACCCGCTTAGCTCCACAGGTTGAAATTTTCTTTTACCCGCACCCCATTACAGTTTACTCGAATGGTTTAATATCATCCGGTTTATGATTAAGATAATCTTCATTTTTTAATAACACTTCCTCAGAACCACTAAATCCAAACGATAAACCTAATACAAATGTTGCACCGCCTGCACCTAAATAACCGAGTGTCTCATTGTGTGTTAAAAGGTACACCGCATATCCAATACCCACACCACAGACTGCACCAAGAAGGAATCT
>CALKUG010000085.1 GCA_937996765.1 uncultured Ignavibacteria bacterium | reverse complement strand
GCACATTTTTTAGCGGCTTTTCAAAAAGATAATATGGGTAAACCCATTGAGCTCACCAACGATGCCGTACAAGTGCTTATGGAATACCATTGGCCGGGAAATGTACGTGAATTAAAAAACACTATTGAAACAGCTGCCGCTCTTTCTAAAACAGGTTTAATAACCTCGGCTAATTTAGTACAACTTTTGAAAATTGAACCCAAAGTTGAAGCTCATCCTAATTTACCTGTAGCCGTTGGTAAATCACCTGAAGAAATTGACCGCGATTTTATTTATCGAGCATTATTCGAACTTAAAAAAGACATTATGGAGTTAAAAGCTATTTTGCTTAATCATCAAGTTCCCCTTCGCTCGCTTCAAGCAGGCGACTACTACCCCGACACATTTAATCTTGGTGAAATCGAAAAACGTACTATTGCACAAGCACTCAAAAAAACTGCTGGCAATAAACGCAAGGCGGCGTTGTTGCTCAATATCAGTGAGCGCACATTATACCGTAAAATGGACGAGTTCGACCTCCACAATGAGGTGCGTGATGAGTAGGTTTATAATGAACCATTATGCCAAATTTTTCATTGGATTGTTTATCGTTATAAATTCCCTTATTTTTGGAGGTTGCGTTGGATGTCCTTATTCATTTACCGGTGCTTCGGTACCGCAACATCTGAAAACTCTTGCTATTCCCTTTGCGGAAGATAGGAGCGGATCAGGTGAGGCCACGTTAAAGGATAACCTTACGCAACAATTGATTCAGAAATTTATTGACGATAATAATTTTACAATAACCGATCGCAACAATGCAGATGCGATCTTAGAGTGTGTAGTTCTTTCTTTGTCGGATAATCCATCGGCGCTTGCGGGCACCGATTCGGGCGAGCGCCTTTCAACTATGCGCGTTACGGTTACCATTAAGGTTTCCTATCGTGATATGGTTGAGAAAAAAGTCATCTACGATAAAACTTTTACTGATTACGGCGAATACCCGGCGGGAGGAAGTTTTCAGCAGAGAAGTGAAGCCATCAAAACGGCTCTCGACAAAATAACAGATGATATTCTGTTAGATACGGTTTCGGGTTGGTAGCATCACGTTAGAGTTCCCACTCATAAAGGCGAAAGACTATGGAAGACTTTGTATTAATATCCTATTTTGTATCACTGTTTATATTGTTTGTATTTGGTAGTCATGGTTTTATCATGATTTACTATTACAATAAATATAAACACGTTAAAAATTCCCCTAAGAACGAAACCATGCCCGAGGGCAAGGTTACCATTCAACTGCCGTTCTATAACGAGCAGTACGTGGTTGAGCGTCTATTAGAAGCTGTAACCAAGCTCGATTTCCCCAAAGATCAATTTGAAATTCAAGTACTCGACGATTCCACCGACGAAACCGTTGCCATTACCGCTGCACTTGTACAAAAATACCAGGCAGAAGGTTTTGACATCGAGCATATCCGTCGCCCGAGTCGTGAGGGTTTTAAAGCAGGTGCACTTAAATACGGAACAAAATTCTGTAAGGGCGATTACATTGCTATATTTGATGCGGATTTTGTACCCCAACCCGATTTCCTTAAAAAAACATTACCGTTTTTTAACGAAGAAAAGGTTGGTATGGTGCAAACACGCTGGGAGCACTTAAACGGCGACTATAGCATACTCACCAAAGTTCAAGCACTTGCACTCGATGGCCATTTTGTAATCGAGCAAAACGTACGTAACAAAGCCGGATTTTTTATTAACTTTAATGGTACCGGTGGTGTATGGCGTAAATCATGTATTGAAGATGCCGGCAACTGGCATGCTGATACATTAACCGAAGATTTAGATTTAAGTTACCGCGCGCAACTTAACGGATGGCGTTTTGTTTTCTTACGCGATTCTGTTTCTCCTGCTGAACTCCCTATGGAAATAAATGCTCTTAAAACTCAGCAATTCCGTTGGACCAAAGGCGCTATCGAAACATCTAAAAAAATTCTGCCATTGGTATGGAAGTCTAATATTCCATTCCGTATCAAATTGCACTCAACTTTTCACCTTACCAATAACTTGGTGTTCCCGTTTATTTTGCTTGCAGCAATTTTGAACTTACCGTTAATGTTTATCAAAAACAGCGGTTCGCACGAAGTGTATTTTATGGCGCTTTCGATGTTTATTCTTGCATTTGTTGGCTCGTTTTTATTCTACATGTACGCACAAAAAGATATACGCACCGATTGGCGGAAAAAAATTGCTTTGTTCCCGCTTTTTATGGCAGGAAGCATGGGCTTTGCCGTTAATAACTCACGTGCAGTTATCGAAGGATTGCTCGATAGAAAAAGCGAATTTGTACGCACACCAAAGTTTAAAGTGGTTGACCAAAAAGACGATTGGAAAAACAAAAAATATACCACTTCAAAACTTGATTTTTCAGTAATAGTTGAAACACTGCTTGCCATTTATTGTTTTGTAAGCATACTGTCATCAATTTACTTTATGGAATTTGCAGCATTGCCATTTCAAATACTCTTTTTCACCGGCTTTGCATTTGTTTCATACACTTCAATTCGTACCGCATTCGCAAAAAAGAATGTTGCATAAGTGAATGCTTAAAGAAAAAAAGCGAAAACTCTTAGAACAAAAAGCACTCTCCCTGTATAAAAACGGGGAGAGTTCTCTATTTGTACGTGCAGCGTTCGAAAAATATAACGAAGGCGATTTTGATACAGCCCGTAAAATTATCGAGAACGGATTATTAACCTACCCCGGCAATGGTGCCGCATTGGTACTCAGGGGTAAAATAGCCGTACAACTTGGTGAGCCCGAACAAGCTCGCGAGTTTTTTAAGAAGGCAGCATTGCTTACAGGTGATTATAAAACGTATAGTTACTATACAGAGTCACTTGGCGAAGTTCAGATGCATACCGCCGAATCACTCTCCAACGAGGAGAGCTTTATGGAAATTCCTCTCGAAATTCCCGATATGGTAGATGAAGATATTCAAAACATTGCCGGTAGAATTTCCGAGATGGAAAAAAACGAAATCGAGCAATTGGTAGAACCACCCGTTGCTGCAGAGATTCCCGAAACTCCCCAAGAAATCGAACACCCCATTCAGCCAATAGTGGCAATCGATAACGCCCCTACACCTGATGAACCCACGGTTGTTTCAGAAACACTTGCGAAAATTTTAACCAATCAGCATGAGTTTGCCGAAGCAATACGAATGTACAAGGCACTCCAACGGAGAAACCCCATTCGTGCAGCCGAGTTCGAAGAAAAAATCAAAGAACTCGAAATTCGTTCTCTCATTTAATCGGGAGGGAACCGATGCAAGACCCACACCATATTTTATTAATACGTACCGACCGCATTGGTGATGTAGTATTAACTCTACCGGCAATACAAAAACTAAAAGCGAAATTTCCTGCCGCTAAAGTTTCTTTTTTAGTGCGCGAATACACACTTCCATTAGTGCAAGGTAATAACGAACTTTCTCATACGTTTACACTCGAGCACCTTGAGGGAATGGGTTTTGGCGAAAGGTTGTCGTTTTTAAGATCTCTTTCAATTGATGCAGCAGTTCTGTTTTATCCCACATTTCCGTTAGCTTTACTACTATTTCTTGCAGGAATAAAAATTAGAATTGGCACGGGATACCGTTGGTATTCAAACCTTTTTAACAGAAAGGTAAATGCGCATAGGAAATTTGCCGAGAAACATGAGTTAGAGTTTAATCTCGATTTGCTAAAACCTCTCGGTTTGCAAGAACAAGACATTCAAAAGCCGCACGATTACGGTTTACTCCAGCTTGCCGAGCGCGGAGAATCTATCAGTTTTGTTAAAAAAGATTCTCACAGCAAATATGTGGTAGTGCATCCCGGAAGCGGAGGAAGCGCCGTGGATTTGCCTCTAAAACGAATGAAAGAAATTGTAGAAGAAATCACCAAGATGGAAGACACAAAAGTACTTCTGACGGGTAACGGTAACGAAATTGAATTATGCCAACATCTCAAAGTAAATGAGAGGGTGGTAAATCTCGCCGGACACAGGGAGTTGCGTGAGCTTATAACCATAATCGCACAAGCCGATTTGTTTATTGGGAATTCTACAGGTCCATTGCATATTGCAGTGGCAGTCGGCACCCCGGTTATCGGATTCTACCCCAAAGTGGTTTCTTGTTCAAAGGAGCGGTGGGGACCCTATAGTGATACAGCGCACGTTTTTACACCAAAAACCGAGTGTAGCAACTGTACCACGGAACAATGTGCTCAATTAAATTGTATGATGAGTATAGATACAGATGAAGTAGTGCAGCGAGTGCGCGAAGTGCTCGAATATAGCATAAAGGAAAAAATATGAAATACAGTAAAACCATAACATTTGCATTAATAGTAGTGTTTGCCGCACTCATGCAAGCACAGCAATTGCCAACAGTAACCAATAACGCTTTTGGCAAAGGCGAAAAATTAACATTCGACGTAAAATATGGATTTGTAACCGCAGGTGTTGCGATAATGGAGATACCCCAAATACGCAAAACCGCCGGAAGAGATTCCTATGTTGTAAATTTTCAAGTGAACTCAGTACCCAGTTTCGATATGGTGTATAAAGTCCGTACCCGTTACGAAAGTTATATAGACGTAGCAGGGCTGTTCTCGTGGAGATTTGAGCAACACATACGCGAATCCAAGTTTACCAACGATTACTCAGCGTTTTTTGATCAACGCAAAAACAAAGCAAGAACGCCGAACGGAAGTTTTGATGTACCGCCCGGAATACACGATATAGTATCTGCGTTTTATTACACAAGGATATTAGATTTTGGTAAGATGAAAAAAGGCGAAAGTTTTTGGTTAAAGAACTTCCACGACGATAAAGTAAACGATCTGCAAGTGATATTCCGCGGAAAAGAAAAAGTTAAAGTCACCGCAGGTACATTTAATTGTATAGTTGTTGAACCCGTAGTAAAAGCAGGCGGTCTGTTTAAAAGCGACGGAACCATACTTGTGTATCTCACCGATGATGCAAACAGAATGCCCATATTAGTGAAATCTAAAATTGTAATCGGAGCCATCGAAGCCGAGCTCACCAAATACGAAGGCGTCAAAAACCCCCTCACCAGCAAAGTGAACTAAGTACCTCGCCTTTCCCAAAGCAAAATTATTTACACATCAAGCAGCCCACCCTGGGTTGCTTGTGGTTTTAAAGCGAGCTTTTCTACAGACCTTCAATACCTACGGCATTGAAACAATACAATCCTCTCCCTAATTGTTTTGGAACCCAATTCCCGAGTCCCAACCATGCAATTCTTTCGTATTTATTTCTTACATTACGTGTTTAGTCATTAAATTGTAAGTTGTTTGTGTCTGAGTTTGATGGTGATTCGCAGGAAAACGGCGGCGGTGGGGTAAACCCCCTCTTGGTTGCTGCCCTTGGACTTGCGGTTACGTTTTTTTTGTATCAGTTTGTTGGTGCCGGTTTGGTGTTCCTGCTTTTTGGCTTGGATTTCACTTCGGCTAATCCCAATTTGGTGCGTTTGATGAACTCCGCTGTGCAGGTGCTGTTTTTACTGCTACCCGCTTTGGTTTTGGCTAAACACTTTTTTAATTCTCCCACAATTCTGCTTTCTGCCCATCCTGTTTCTTGGAAATACGTGGCTTTGTTTGGTTTGGGGATGACTGTTGTCCTTCCGCTTATTTCGAGTCTTGGGGTGGTAATCTTATACGCATTTCAGGAATTGGCTCGTGTAAACGTTGGTTTTGCAGAGTTCAAATTAGTTTTGGATGAATTAAATACACAACTGAACGCTCAGTACAAGTTTTTGCTCGGTTTCACTAACCCGCTTGATATGGCTATTATTGTTTTTGTTGTTGCTTTTACTCCCGCTGTAGCCGAAGAATTTCTTTTCCGCGGTTTTTTTATGGGCGCTTTGGGTGTGCGACTTAGTGCAGCTGCCACCTTAACTATTACT
>CALKUG010000084.1 GCA_937996765.1 uncultured Ignavibacteria bacterium | reverse complement strand
GACTTTTTAACACTTTGCATCCCAACAAATTCATCAAGCTCGGCAAGAAGTTCCTGTAAAGTTTTTGAAGAAAGGTCGCGCATAGCAATCTCTTCACCCTCAACAGGAGATGATTTTACTGATTGAAGTAATGATTCGTTTCTCACATCTGATAAATCGTAAGTCTCTTTATCTTCAACATCTTGGTCGCCAATCAAAAAGTATCTTTCTGCAACAAGATCATCGCCTAACCACACAAGCAGATGCGCTTGCCCTTTATCCCACCTTCCTAAATCATCATATCCGTGTGAT
This sequence comes from uncultured Ignavibacteria bacterium, assembly GCA_937996765.1. Lineage (GTDB taxonomy): Bacteria > Bacteroidota > Ignavibacteria > Ignavibacteriales > Ignavibacteriaceae > CALKUG01. The sequence continues at coordinate 15,226 of CALKUG010000084.1, read as the reverse complement.
TGAATAAATATTACATTATTCCACTCTTTTTGAATATCTATTGAAAACTTATTCTTTGTAACACTTTCACCATTGACTTTCCATTCGATTTTCCCCACTAAACCAATGCTGCGTTTTAGATAATAAGGATTATTTACAATAATCTCTGCACCAATATGTTTAATTGTTAGATGATTAAACTCGCTTAAATACTTCCGTTTTTCATCTTCAATGGGAGCAAGAAAGTCAAAAAGTTTCACCGAAATTGCTAAGAAAAGGGTGTCGTCGTACGCAACAAAATCTATTCTTGGTCCCTTTTTCTCTTCAACCACTGCTTGTATTTGTTTTGCTGCGACTGTATCCGACCTGGATATTTGTTCCTTGTTTTTAAGCTTGTTTAAGAAAGTTTCGGTTTTAGCACCCGGTCTTTTATTCTCAACCGAAGGGGGAGTGTAAACTGATTCATTCTTTTTATTCTCATCCGGCACATATTTGGTGATTTTAGGAGCCGATACTGGCTTCCTCGATTCCGGTTCTTGGTTTATAGATTGATCGTCTATAATATCCTCGTAAGGATCTTCATAAGAAGGAATTAAACCATCATCTGGGTAGTCGTTTTCATCAAAGGAGCCACCCTGATCTGTGTAATCGATGTAATTGGTTTGTGTGTGTCGTTTCTGAACAAATTCCTCATCCTCGTATTCTTGGTATTGTTCGTTCTCCGGTTCTATTTCTTCTTCTATAAACTGTTCTAAATCTTCTTTGTAGAGATCATTTAACGATATTTGATCATCTGCATAGTCAATCAGAGCCGATTTTGAGAAGTATTCCATTATCGCATCGCTATCATTCTTTTTAGCGCGTTGTTTCAATAAATCATAAATGCGCTTAAAACGAGGATCATCGGGGTAAAGATGCTTAACACTATCAGCCTTAGAGAATCCGGGAATAAATTGAAACATCATATACATGGATTCAAGCTCAATGATACGCGAACGGGAGTGGTGAGCTAAATAAGACTGATTTGAGAGTATAAGCTTTGTTGCCCAAAGTGAAAACCAATACTCTCCAATTTTGAGAGCATCTTCGGCATCAACTACCATTGAGCCCTCACCATCCAACATCTTGTTTACAACCATACCTTGGGCAGCACATCTACGGTACCAATTTTCAATACGTTTTGCATAAGGTGAAAAATTTGGGTCACGAGCATATCCTTGCTCAAAATAGGCAAGAGCTTCTTTAAATTTACCTAAATGAGCCAATGCTTGGGCTTTTGCAAAAAGTGCTTTGTTTTTTAGTAAATGTTCGGTTTGTAGAACGTAGTCAAAATCTTTTATAGCGTTGGGAATAATACCTAATTTAAGCAGAATAGAACCACGGTGGTACCGAGCAAAAACAGGGTTGTCATTGGTTTGTACGGCTCTATCGGCGCAATCGAGTGTTTCGGCGAGATCCCCAATTCCGAATTTAGAAAGGGCAATGCAAATATAGCCGGCTGCTTCTTGAGGAAAATAATCTAAAACCTTTTTAGCTTTTTTGTAAGCCGCGGAGTATTCTTGTCTATTGAGAAGAGAAAAAGCATCTTCTAACGCACGTTTCTTTTCTTCTTGAGTTTTAATCCTATTGAGCATTACATCTGACTAATGGTTTAATAAAAACATAGTTTGTAACAACAAAGATAAAATTTTTCAGACAAAAAAAGAGGCGAAGTAAAACTTCGCCTCAAAAAAGAAATAAATATATGAAAGAAGGGGAGAACTATTAATAGTCCATTCCCATTCCACCCATATTTGGAGCAGCTGGAGCGCCTGCTTCTTTCTCTTTTTTCTCATAAACTACTGCTTCAGTAGTAAGGAGTAAAGCAGAAACAGATGCAGCGTTTTCGAGTGCTGTTCTTGTAACTTTAGTTGGATCAATAACTCCGGCTTTGATCATAGGCTCATACACACCTGTTGATGCATTGTAACCAAAGTCGTCAGATCCTTCAAGTACACGATTAAGAACTACAGCACCTTCAACACCAGCATTTATAGCAATGGTGCGTAAAGGAGAGGAGAGTGCACGTCTAACTATCTGGATACCAACGTTTTGATCTTCATTCTCTCCGGTAAGACCATCAAGAACCTTGATTGAGCGAACGAGAGCAACGCCACCGCCTGCAACAATACCTTCTTCAACTGCTGCACGAGTAGCATGAAGGGCATCATCCACACGAGCTTTTTTCTCTTTCATCTCTATTTCGGTTGATGCACCAATTTTAAGCACGGCAACACCGCCACTTAATTTAGCGAGACGTTCTTGTAATTTTTCTTTATCGTATTCAGAAGAAGTTTTATCAATCTGAGATTTGATTTCGTTAATACGTTTTTTGATTTCTTCCTCGGAACCGGCACCTTCAACAATAGTGGTATTGTCTTTATCAGAAACGGTCTTTTTAGCGCGTCCTAACATTTCGAGGGTGGCATGTTCGAGTTTGTAACCTTGATCTTCGCTAACAACTACACCACCGGTGAGTTTAGCGATATCTTCGAGCATTGCTTTTCTTCTGTCACCGAATCCAGGGGCTTTTACAGCTGCTACACGGAGTGTACCACGAAGTTTGTTAACAACTAATGTAGCCAAAGCTTCGCCTTCAATTTCTTCAGCGATGATAAGGAGCGGACGGCCATGTTGAGCAACTTTTTCGAGAACAGGGAGGAGATCCTTCATAGCAGATATTTTTTTATCGTGAATGAGGATATAAGGTTCTTCGAGGGTAGCTTCCATTGCATCAGCATCGGTTATGAAATAAGGTGAAAGGTAACCGCGGTCGAATTGCATACCTTCAACAACTTCCATAGTTGTTTCGGTTGATTTTGCTTCTTCAACGGTGATAACACCTTCGTTACCTACTTTAGCCATTGCATCAGCAATAAGTCTTCCGATTTCTTTGTCATTGTTGGCAGAAATTGTACCAACTTGAGCAATCTCTTCGGTTCCGTTTACTTTGCGGCTTAATTCTTTAAGATTAGCAATAACGTGAGTTACAGCCAGATCAATACCGCGCTTTAAATCCATAGGATTTGCACCTGCGGTAACGTTTTTAAGACCTTCGCCATAAATTGCTTGAGCTAAAACAGTTGCTGTTGTGGTACCGTCACCGGCAACATCCGAAGTTTTTGAAGCAACTTCGCGAACCATTTGTGCGCCCATGTTTTCAACTGAATCTTCGAGTTCGATTTCTTTTGCAACCGAAACACCATCTTTGGTTACAGTTGGAGCACCAAATTTCTTCTCAAGAATTACATTTCTACCTTTAGGTCCTAATGTAACTTTTACTGCATCTGCCAATTTATCAACGCCTCTTTTTAATTTAGCGCGTGCGTCAACATCAAATTCTATTAATTTCGAAGCCATGATATAACCTCCTTATTTTAATTGTTTACTACAGCGAAAATATCGCTTTCTCTCATTATCAAATACTCTTCACCATCAACGGTTACTTCGGTTCCGCTATATTTACCATAGAGGACTTTGTCACCAACTTTAACAGTGAGAGGCAATACTTTACCGTCTTCGGTAACTTTACCACCGCCAACAGCCACAACTGTGCCTTCTGTTGGTTTTTCTTTTGCAGTTGTAGGAATATACAAACCGCTTTTTGTCTGCTCCTCGGCAGCAGCTGCTTTAACAACAACTCTGTCGTGGAGAGGGGCTAAACTGAAATTTGCCATAATTAACTCCATATTTTTTGTTTAATAAATTTATTAGCACTCATAATTGATGAGTGCTAAAATAGGCTACATGCGTTAAAAAATCAAGTCTATAAGGTATTTGACTGAGGGAAAACTTTGTTTTATTTCTATTTTTCTGACATAGAAACAGTCAATGTGACAGTTATTCCCTTGAATAGGACTAAAAGTGGGTTTTGAGAATAAATTTGATATTTCTACCCGATTCAGGGAAAATACTTTTTATTCTGGAAAGGTGATTAAAATATTTTTTATTCAATAAGTTCTCTGCATTTAAACTGATAGTTGAATAGGTATCAAACACATTAAATGAAAATGACGTATTAAGTGATATTATGGAATAACCGGCTGTTTTTTCTTCAAATTGTGCAAGTTTTACCTGACCAAGTGCATTTTCCGATCTTAAAAGTATGCTCAATTGGGTAGTGGGTGAATATTCAACACTTACGTTACTTTTTAGTGGAGGAATCATAGGAAGCGGAGCTTTATCCGTTAGGTTAACTCCTTCAGTAAAGGTGACATCTGAAGATAGAGTTATTGTGGAATGAAGCTTATATTCTGCTGAAATTTCAAAACCAGAAAGTCTGCTTTCAATTCCTTGAGTTTGATATTCTGCTAATAATGTCTGAAAATTTATTCTTCCGGTGTTTTGAGGAATAATATAATACGGCAAATAGTTAAAAAACCCGGAAATTTTTCCATTAAATAAATTATCTTGGTAGGAATAAGTTATTTCCGCTCCGTAACCATATTCTGAACTTAGATTTGGGTTACCTATTTCGTAGCTATATGCAGCCAAATGCGGACCTTCTGAGAATAGCTCCTCAACAGTTGGGATTCTTGAGGTTCTACTTAATTGCCCTAAAATGCTTGAGTTAGAGCCCAAATACAACGAGTAAGAGACAGAAGCTGAAACTACAGTGAAATCACGGTCGCTTAACGTTGAGTTTTTACCACCAGGGTACGAGGTTAAGTCCAACTCATAATTCCCATGCTCCAACCTTGCAGCAAAGGAAAGCAATGATTCCTTTTTTCCAATTTCCTGATATGTGTATAACGAAAAATTGCGAGAAGTTGAAGGGGGAGTAAAAACATACCCTCCAAGCCTTAACTCCTTATTATAAAATGAACTACCAATAATACCTGAAGTAAAATAGAGTAAGTTGTCGTTATAGATTTTTGCTTCAATTAGTAGATCATTAATAACAAATTCAGCCCCAATAGAGCCGGACTTTTCGTATTCCGTGTGGCGATAACCATTTGAAGAAAACTCAATCTCGAGCATATCTAAACCGGCAGAATGCAAGCCAAAATGCAACAAGCCGTTGATTGCAGTTTTTTTCATGCTAATATCAACGCCATTTGGATGTCCGCCGACAAATCCACCGGGTATGCCGTAATCGGATTCATATTCTCTCCATGAAACGCCGGCAAACCACCAAGAATTTATATAAGAGAGTGAATTGGAATAGTTTAACGTGTTAATAGAAGTATTTAGAACTTCACCTCTGCCTGAGGTTGTGTTCCCCGTTTTCCGTGAAGTGTATTCACCTCGATACATAAATGAAGAAAAAGGCACACGAATTACTGTTCCGCCAAGTACTCCTGAATTAACAGTTTCGCCGTAAAGTCCCACCGTTCCCGAAATTTTTTCGCTCACTTTAGAAGCTATTTCGTTTCTTACAACATTGATGATTCCTGCTAATGTTGATGAAGATTGCGTGAGGACTTTTGGACCTCTTAAAAATTCAACACGTTCCATTGTGAAAGATTCAACTGTTACCGCATGATCAGGTGATGTACCTGAAAGGTCGCGAGATTTAATATTGTCCTCTGAAATAACCACTCTATCACTGCTCATTCCGCGAATAACAGGGCGAGCCGGGGCAGGCCCCATTGATCTGATGGCTATACCTGGTTGATTTCTTAAAGTTAAGGCAAGATTATCGGATAATTCTCGTTGTAGCTCTTTACCAAAAATTTTGTTTGAATAAACTGAAGAATTTTGCAATGATTCCAATTGCGAAGAGATAAGTACTTCGGGGGTAGTAATATAACTTCTGTTTAGATAAATATTTTTTCGAAATTTGGGTTGTTTGTTACCAATAATATTAAAACTTATTGGAGTGAAAGCGATATGAGAAGTATTGATGGTAATTGTATCGGATAAAGGAACGACGAGGGAATAATGTCCCTCGCCGTCGGTTATGAAATTTGCAGAACCCGAACTTACAAAACAATGAACTATTGGTTCTAAACTGACAGAATCTAACACACTTCCAAAAATCTCAACATTGGATTGAGATTTTATCGAAACATTAAAAATTATCAGTAAAACCGCAATTATGTACAGTTTTGTATTCAACGAAATGTGGCGAGCTCTACTCAAAACTAATTAACAATAATTGAAACTGGAACAAACACTTTGTCAACGCTGCCGTTGTGTAGTATGCTAATTACAAAAGTTGTTGTGCCGGATTTTTTACCAAAAACTTTAAACGCCCACGGTTCATCAATTGTTGGAGCAATGAATCCCGCTATTTCATTATTTGCTATTTCAATTTTCAGTGTATGTTCGGGTGATGCTGGCCAAAATTCAATATTTGAACCATCAAAAAACTTAACTACCATATGATCTGTTGAATCTGTTCCCTTTATTTTTAGAGATCCTTCAACTGTTCCATTAGCATTTACTTTGGCCAAAAGTGAATCAGATTCTTCATCACGCAAAGTAAAACCTTCAGGTTCTCCATGAGAACCTTCAACTTCTCTAACAAATACAGGAAATGGAATTGTTGTAAAATCAGCATGATCATTATGCATCACTCGTAATGTTAAAGTGGTATTTCCTAATTTTAGTCCTTTTATGTGGAATTCAAAGCCACCTTCTTCACCCGGGTGCTGCCACTGAGTTGCTATAGAAGCATCAGCAAAAGTGAAAGAGAGTTTCTTTTGAGTATCTGTCGGTGGATTAATAACGTTTTTATTTTCATCAAAAAACTTAACGTCTATACCATCGGTCATACTACCAAGAGGGGCGCTGAGAGTATCTGAGCTCACCCCTTTGTAGTATTCAAGTATAGTAACACCGCCACTTATCAGTTTTACACCGTATGGCTTAAAATGATCTTGTTGATCGGAAACTGGGTTATCTTCAGAGCATACGCTAAAAAATAGTAAAACCGGCAAAAGAGCTAATAAAGCAATCATTTTCATTTTCGAAAACATATTTATTCCTTTGATTGTAAAATAATTTGTTAAAATTAAAACTATTAAGCAAAGGAAAGAGGAGGGGCTCTTTTGGGTTTATGGAAGGTGGTAAAACTAAAAAAAGTGGAATATCTCAGTTTAAAGGCAATTATAAAAAAGGAAAAAACAGCCACTAAAATTGCCAACAGTGGTGTAGCAGAACTTAATTCTTTTTGTAAGTGGAGAATTCCACAAGAAAGGGTATCATGGCTATTTATTGCGGAATCTGAGACATCCCAAGAAAGTCCGTTTTGTAGGGAAGTGCTATGAACATGAAATGATGCAATAAAAAGAACCGTTAAATATACAATAACTGTTATAAAACGGATAGGGGTATTTTTCATACATTTCATATATTAATAATAGATTTTTTGGGCTTTTAGTTCAAATGAAAGTTTAAAATCCAACAAAGATAGTTAATTAAAGAGAATATTGCAAATAAGTTGCAGAATGATATGGATGAACAAAATTTTTTAGAAATATTATCGGCTCACAAAGTAAGACCAACCAAAATACGTTTGGATGTTTACGAGGTGTTTAACAATTCCGATTTTGCATTATCTCATAATGAGGTAATGACCATTTTGGGGGAGGATGTTGATAAAGTAACAGTTTATAGAACTCTGCACACTTTTGTTGAAAAGGGATTATTACACGAAGCCGAAACAGATGGCGAGCTAACCAAATATGCACTGTGTAAACCTGATACTTGCAATGAAGTAAGGCATACACATCAACATTTGCATTTCAAGTGTACAGTTTGCCTCAAAACAATTTGCTTGGAGGAGGTCCAAATAGAATCTATACCGATTCCGCCCGGGTTTACCATCGAAACTTTCAAGTTTCTTGCTGAGGGAGTTTGCGACAAATGCTCATCAATAGTACAGAACCAGTAATTATACGTATCCATTAGTAATATAACGAGATAAGAAATTTCATTAAACTCAATTATAGTATTAAAACGTTACCAAATTTCGGGGTTTTGTAAGTACTCATCAATAGCTTGCGAGGCAGTTCTACCTGCACCCATTGCAAGAATAACCGTAGCACCACCGGTAACAATATCACCTCCTGCAAAAACACCTTTTTTTGATGTTCTCATATTTAGCTCATCTACCTTAATAGTACCTCTTTTGGTTGTTTCTATATCAGGGGTAGTTTGTTTAATGATGGGATTTGATCCGTTACCAATTGCAACAATTGCCATTGAAATTTCTTGAATATACTCCGAACCTTCAATAGGAATTGGCTTGCGTCTTCCTGAGGCATCCGGCTCACCTAACTCTGTTTTTTGAAGTTTAACACCGGTTAACCATCCATTTTCATCACCTACAAATTCAAGGGGAAGAGTGAGATAATGGAATTCAACTCCTTCTTCAACCGCATGATGAAATTCTTCTTTTCGTGCTGGCATTTCTTCTTGTGAACGGCGATAAATAACCATTGCACGCTCGGCACCTAACCGTTTTGCGGTTCTTACACCATCCATTGCAGTGTTGCCTCCTCCAAAAACCGCTACATTTTTACCCCGAACATCCATAACCGGTGTGCTGTAATTGGGGAAATCGTAAGCTTTCATAAGATTAACGCGAGTGAGAAACTCATTTGCTGAATAAACACCGTTAAGATGTTCGCCTGGAATATTCATAAAATAGGGAAGTCCTGCTCCTACCGAAATAAAAACAGCTTCAAAACCCTGCTGGAATAACTCATCCACGGTATCAGTAAAACCAATTACAGCGTTTGTTTGAAAATCCACCCCTGCTTTTCTGAGAGCTTCAACTTCTGCCGCAACAATTTCTTTAGGGAGTCTAAATTCCGGAATACCGTAAATGAGCACTCCTCCTAACTCGTGCAAAGCTTCAAATACGGTAACATCGTAACCTCTCATAATTAAGTCGCCTGCGCAACTTAAACCTGCGGGACCGCTACCAACTATTGCAACCTTTTTACCCTTTTTTTCGAGTGGAATAAAAGGTTTTAATCCGAGATTATCTCGTTCCCAATCCGCAACAAATCGCTCTAATCTTCCTATCGCTACCGATTCACCTTTAACCCCAACTACACATTTTGCTTCACATTGTGTTTCTTGTGGGCATACTCTTCCGCAAACTGCCGGTAACACATTGGTTTCCTTTATTTTTGCAGCAGCTTCGCCAAATTTACCATCGGATACAAGTCCTATAAACTCACGAATTTGAACACCAACAGGGCATCCCTCCTGACAAACAGGTTTTGGGCACTGCAAGCAACGGTTTGCCTCGAGCATTGCAAGTTCTTCGGTAAATCCGAGATTCACTTCCTCAAAATTTGCATTTCGTTCGAGCGGAGGTTGCTCAGGCATTGGTTGACGAGGAATTTTCATTCTCTCTTTTTTGGGTAATGTATTCATACGGTACCTCCTGAGGCTAAATTGCTTTCAATTTCTTGATGACTGAGCTGTTTAATGGCTTGTTCAGTTTTGCAAGTATGTTGGTGCAATGCCTCTTTTTCTTGTGTATTGTATGTTTTATTTCTTCTTGTAAGAATATCAAAATCAACTAAATGTGCATCAAACTCAGGACCATCAACACAAACAAACACTGTTTTATTATCCACCACCGCACGGCATCCACCACACATACCCGTTCCATCTACCATTACAGGATTGAGACTAACAACGGTATGTATTTTATTTGGTCGAGTCAGTTCAGCAACGGCGCGCATCATTGGAATGGGTCCTATTGCTAAAACAAAATCCGGAGGAGTTGGCGAATCAATAAGTTCTTTAAGTTTTGCCGTAACAAAACCTTTTTCACCATAAGTGCCATCATCGGTCATTATGTGTAATTCATTACAAAAAGAACTCAATTCTTTCTCAAGAATTACTAAATCCTTATTACGAGCCCCGGAAATTCCTATAGTATAATTCCCAAGGTTGCTTAATTCTTTGGCAATGGGATAAGCAATTGCTGTTCCGAGTCCACCACCAATAACAACGGCTCTACCAAAATTTGTTAGATGCGAAGGTTTGCCAAGTGGGCCTACCACATCCTGGAAGCTATCACCGGATTCAAGTAAATTAATTTCTTTTGTGGATTTACCAACACCTTGAACAATTATTGTTATTGTTCCATCCTCAGTGCTACTATCCGAAATGGTAATAGGAATTCTTTCGCCATGAGAGTTTATTCTTAAAATAACAAACTGGCCGGCCTTACGTTTTGCCGCAATTTTTGGAGCGCTTATTACAAATCTTTTAATATCCTGGGCCAAAAATTCGGCTGAAATAATTTTATACATAACTGTATCCCATCTGCTAAACCAATCTCAAACATAGTAAAAAAAAATATTAAAAGATAGACTTCAGCAGCTTTGAAGGCTTTCTGGTTATTAGGTTAATAAAATATATTATCATATTGATAATATACTGTGCACTTTAATTACATTAATTAGAATTAAAAGCACATGAACTCAGTTATTAAGTTGGCGTGATTTTTGCAAATTTGTGTAGATATTATTTTCCCATTTTTTGATTAGGGCATTAATGAAATCGAAATTCATACAAATAGCTATTATTCTTGTATTAAGCAACATCTTTTTATTCTCACAAGGCTTTCTTAAAGTATCAGGTCAGAATATTGTTGATGGTAGCGGTAAAACAATTATTCTCAAAGGTACCGGGTTGGGAAATTGGCTTGTTCCTGAAGGGTATATGATGCTAACATCCGGTTTTGCAAATTCACCTACTGACATCAAAAACAAAATTTTATCTACGGTTGGTGCAACTAAAACAGAAGAGTTCTATAAAGCTTATCGTAAAAATTACTGTACAGAACAAGATATTAAAGCACTAAAAGAATGGGGATTTAATTCTGTTAGATTGCCAATGCACTACAATCTCATGGTTACAAAAACTAATCCATGGACATACATTGATGAAGGATTTGTAATTATAGATAGTTTGCTTTCATGGTGCAAAAAGTATGAGATTTATTTGATTCTCGACCTTCATTGTGCCCCTGGTGGTCAGAGTGACGAAAATATATCTGATTACATTAAAGGGCAACCTTCACTTTGGGAAGACCCTCTAAATAAGCAAATTACCGTAGATTTATGGAAAACACTTGCAAATAGATACAAAAATGAAGAGTGGATAGGTGGGTATGACCTACTAAATGAAACAAAATGGAATTTTGGTGGTGGAAATAAACCACTCCGAGATTTGATGATTGAAATAACAAATGCTATTCGCACGGTTGACAACAATCATATTGTTTATATTGAAGGCAATTGGTTTGCGACAGATTTTGCAGATTTAACGCCTGCTTGGGATGATAATCTCGTATATAGTTTTCACAAATATTGGAATAATACTACTCAAGGAACTATTGAATATCTTCTTTCGCTTAGGAAAAATGCTAACAGACCATTATGGTTGGGTGAATCTGGTGAAAACTCAAATGAATGGTTTGCAGAAACTATAGAAATGCTTGAAAACAATAATATTGGATGGAGTTGGTGGCCACATAAAAAATTGGATTCTAACAGTGGTTTGCTTTCAGTAAAACGTACAGCGGATTACGATGTTCTATTAAAATATTGGGGCGGGACCGGCACAAAACCAACCGAAGATTATGCTTTTACTGCACTTATGAGAATAGCAGAAAACTCAAAATTTGAAAATTGCCTGATTAATACCGGTGTAATTGATGCTATGATACGACAACCATTTTCAAATGAGACTGTTCCTTTCAAGCAAAATGAGATACCGGGAACTATCTATTTTTCCGATTACGATATGGGTCGGCACGGATATGCTTACAAAGATAACGATTATATTAATATTTCGGGTAGTGCAGGAGGTTCTCCTTGGAATTTGGGTTATTCATTTAGAAATGATGGTGTTGATCTCGAAAAATGCTACGATTTTTTCACAAATGGTTACTCTGTTGGATGGATAAATACCGGAGAATTTTTAACACATACAGTAGATGTTAAACAATCGGGCGATTACAACGTCGTTTTTAGATATGCAGCTTCTAACTCTACCGGAAGACTACAATTAAAAGTTGATAATAACAATGTTGGATCATTGATTACTATGAACAATACCGGAGGTTGGGCAAATTGGAGTGATTTGACTGTTACCGGGATTCCACTCACTGAAGGAAAACATCAAATCTCTACTCATTTGTATTTTGGTGGATTCAATCTCAACTCAATGAGTTTTGAGTATAAAGGTGTTTCAAATGATGACACAGAGACACCTATTGATTTTAATCTTGGTGATAATTATCCCAATCCATTTAATCCTGAAACAATAATAGAATATTCATTACCTGAACGCAGCCAAGTTACCCTAACAATTTTTGATGTTTTGGGTAGGGAAGTATTAGTTCCTTTTATGGGCGAGCAGGAAAAAGGTCATCATTTTGTGACGGTTAATTCTGCATCGTTAAGTAGCGGAACATATTTTTATACATTAAAAGCAGGTGACAGGGTAGCATCTAAAAAATGCATAGTGCTAAAATAGCACCAAAACTTACTTTTTTTGGAAAAATATTTGAAAATAGAGGTAGGAATACTATATTTGGAATCTCAATTACAACAATAGTTGTAAGGGCTCTTAGCTCAGTTGGTTAGAGCACTTGACTCATAATCAAGGGGTCCCAGGTTCAAGCCCTGGAGGGCCCACCCCAAACAAAAATGGCACCTAATAAGGAGCCATTTTTGTTTTTAAACAATTAAGTCTATTTCATTAGCAGCATTTTTTTTGTTGAGGCTAAACCATTAAAGTTAAGAGTGTAAAAATACACTCCGCTCGAAAGGTTGCCTGCATCAAAATTAACGGTATGAACTCCCGCTGTTTTATATCCCTCCGTAGCAACATCAATTAAATTACCCAAAACATCATAGATACTCAATGTGGCAAATCCTGATTCAGGTAAGGCAAAGCTTATTGAAGTATTAGGATTAAAAGGGTTGGGATAATTTTGCAATAAAGTAAAACTAACAGGGATTCCATCAGAATCATCATTGCTTAATGCATTTTGAGGGTAGCGAACTCTCAAATTATCTATGAAAATAGAACCATTGTAAATAGTACCCGTTACTCTCGCTGAGGCTATACGCACTCTTATTTCTTCGATTATTAGGGGATAATTGAAAATGGCACCAACAGTAATAGGAGCAGACTGGGAGAACACTGCCGGTACTGAATCGAAAACTGTGGTTGAAGCATATTTGCGTGAGTTTAGCGCAAAAAGCTCTCCATTATCGTCCGAGATTATATAGGATACAAAGTGATTTAATCCGTTTGATTTTGCATCAATCCATAAAGAATCAGGAACACCATAAACAGGTATTTTTTTCTTCAAGTAAACAAAGTTGTTAACATTTGGATTGCCGGTGAACTGATAATCTATTCTTATTGACCCGGCTCCCTGGGAGAGAGTGTCCTTAGATACAACAATTTTGGTATTAGCGAGATCAATATTCTCTCCGCTAACTATCCATCCATCAGTTGTTTCGAGATCGTTAATAACTTGAATTCCATTACCAATCTGTACATCAATATTTGCAGTATCTATTGCTGAACTGTTAAAGCGTGCAATAACCTTGGTAATACCCAAAGATTTGCCCTTTACATTCCCGGCAGAATCGACGGTTGCGACATTTGGATTAAGAGAAGTGAATGTTACTTCATCAAAGGTATAACCTTGTTCAACACCATCCATATCAAATACTTCGAGATTAAGTTTAGCACCTTTAATTGTATCAATAACTACATAGTCATTATTTATAACTGCTTTAGTAAGTCCTTTTATAATTACTTGAGCAGAATCTTTGATGTTATTATAGAAGGAATAGACGTACCCTGTATCAGGGTTTGTTCCGGCAGTAAATAAGCCTGTAGAACTTACAGTACCTAAGCGTGCATCAACTGAAAATGAAACTGATGCGGGATCAAGTTTAATCGGGGTAAAATATTCATCGAAACCTAATACGCTAAATTGAGCCGTTTGGTTTTTGTACAGTCGAGTTTTAGAAGGGGACATTATTATCTTGTTGAGTGTTCCGGTAGGTGCACTCGAAAAAAGAAGCAAGCCGTTTGCAACACTTCTTTCACCACCTCCATCAGAGGGCTTATTCATAATTTGATCTCGAACTACCAATACACTTGAGCCGCCGCCATCAAAATTCAAACCTTGATGAATTCCAATTGCGATCATAAAATCTGCAAGTTCTTTTAGTGTCATACCGGCACTATGGGGATTTCTTCCATCGGCAATAATTAAGTAGAGCTGAGTGCTATCAGCGCTAAACCCAATAGATGTACGCGGTTCCCTGGTATATGTATGGGAGGGAGCAGATTCAGCAGTATAAGTTGAATCAACAACGTTTCTTCCGTTTAAAACAATTCGAGGAATACCACCAACAAATTGGGAGAGCCGGTTGGGCGTATTTGAGAAAACAGGGAGCACAGAAATGGTGTCGCCTGCACTAACAGTCTCAAGAAATGTTGCCGAAGTTCCATGTCCTGATAAAACCACTTGTGAAGATGTATAGGTGGCGTTACCCACAGATGATTTTTTCGAAGAAACCACCAATCGGGTAGTATCGTTTACTAACCAAGGGTCAATTGGGGTACATACAAGCTCTGTGCCAAAAGCGTTGGTTCCGGTTGAACTCCCTTTGTAAGAATTGTACATCACCAATTCGTTAGTACCACGGTCGCGATTTGTTGAGGTAAGAGTAGCTGAGGTGTTTTTGTAAATGACCTTACTACCGGTAAACATTGCAACTCTGAGATGCGGTTTACCTGCATCGTCAATCATAAAAGCGGATTTATTGTTAAATCCAACAGTATAAACAACTTCGCCATTAGAGGCTTGCATGCCAACCGGTATTCCTGTTCCTCCAAAAAAATCAGCATTTATTGCTGCAACTACAGTTCTCCCGGGGGCAGCTTTACGCAATGCCATCGAAGTTGGTTTTTCGAGTCCAACCACTCTGTCTTTCGCTTTAACAGTTTGAAGTGAGTAAAGCGGATTAGTAATATCCACAGTAACAAAATCTACTGACCATGGCACATTTGAAACAACAACCCGAGTATATGTTGCTCCAACTCCAATAGGGTAATGGGCAACAGTATCATAAACTACCTGAGAATATAAACTGATTGTGAGAAATGTAAAAAATATTGAAAGTTTTTTCATGCTATCCTCAATGAAAAAATGAAAATATAAGTCGGGTAAAATTAGAGAGAATAGCTAACAAAT
>CALKUG010000083.1 GCA_937996765.1 uncultured Ignavibacteria bacterium | reverse complement strand
ATTCATTAGAAAACAAACCGCGTGCAATTCCAAATCTCATTGCTTCTTTTATTCCAGCCCCTGCAAATCCGCCAAGAGCAGCGTGTCCGGTAAAGGCACTATTAAAAATCAATGAAATGGTTTCCATTAAACTTCCGGGTTGCAAAATTAAAATAATCACGCCGCCGACTATATAAAACAATGCCATAAAGGGAACTAATGTCTCGGTAACCTTTGCAATAGACTGTATGCCCCCAAGAATTACAACAGCTGTTAACAGCGTAATAATTATTCCCGTTAACCATGGCGCCATGGCAAACGTATCCTCGGCTAAATGTGCAATTGAATTTGCTTGGGTCATATTACCAATGCCAAAAGCACTTATTGCTGTTAATGCTGCAAAAACAATTCCCAACCATTTCATCTTTAAGCCGCGCTCAAGCACGTACATGGGCCCACCGGATACAGTACCATCTGGATTGGTAACTCGGTATTTTACGCTCAGTAATGCCTCAGAGTATTTTGTAGCTATTCCAAATACTCCACTGAGCCACATCCAAAAAATTGCACCAGGTCCGCCAAGTGTGAGTGCGGTAGCAACACCAACAATATTACCTGTTCCGATTGTGGCAGCCAAAGCAGTTGTTAATGCTCCAAATTGGCTTATATCTCCGGTTCCTTCCTTCTTCCTGCTAAATGAGATTTTTATTGCCTTAAACAAGTAGCGTTGTATAAAGCGCAATCTGATTGTTAAATAGATGTGGGTTCCAAAAAGTAGGATGATGAGCGGATAGCCCCAAAGAAAGGATGCAACATCATTAAGAAGTGATTCAAGTAGTTGTAAATCCATATTCGAACTCCGAGCTGTGCGGTATAAAAAAAAGAGGTTGCATGCACAGAGGGGGTGCAAGCAACCTCAGTTAATGTTATTGCTGATTAGAGCTTTGCACTAATCATTTCTTCAGGACGAACATATTCAGTGAACTGTTCATCGGTTAACAATCCAAGTGCCATAGCGGCTTCACGCAAGGTTGTGCCTTCTTTGTGAGCTTTCTTGGCTATTTTAGCTGCATTATCATACCCTACATGTGGGTTCAAAGCAGTTACTAACATCAATGAGTTTTCGAGGTGACGAGCTATCTGAACTCTATTTGGCTCGATACCAACCACGCAATTATCCGTGAAGCTTTCGCAAGCGTCTGCTATTAAACGAATTGATTGCAATACGTTAAATATAATTACAGGTTTAAATACGTTCAATTCAAAGTTACCGCTTGCCCCTGCAAAATTTACAGTGGTATCGTTACCAAATACTTGGGCACAAACCATGGTCATGGCCTCTGATTGGGTTGGATTCACTTTACCGGGCATAATCGAGCTTCCGGGCTCGTTCTCGGGTAAGTTTAACTCACCGATTCCGCAACGGGGTCCCGAACCTAACC